>CACWOA010000011.1 GCA_902762395.1 uncultured Ruminococcus sp. | reverse complement strand
TAACCATGCCGAGACCCTGTAACCCGCACCAATCGTCCTTTTGTTCCAGCCATGCAATATCGGTTAATAGCCGATAGGCTCTTTTTTCGATTCTGCCATGTCCTTTATCAAGAGTGACTTCACATGGCATTTCTTTAGCATATTCTTTGAAATAATCCTCCGTATCCTGGTAAAGCGCTGGCTGATTCTGTTTCAATCCTATTGTGTAATCTGCTTTTTGTTCAATGATTTTTTCTACGATTTTCTTTTGACAACTCATTGCGTCAGCGGTAACTATTGCTCCTTCTACATCAATTAAATCAAGCAGTTCTGGCACCGCTGTTATTTCATTGCTCTTTTCCTCAACTGTCAGTTCTCCCAATGTCAGCTGATTCTCAGCTACAAATGCACTGATGACATGATATGCTTTGTGGTCTGTATTTTTACTTCCGCATATCGTTTTGCCATCTATCGCTATCACACTTCGTTTTTCTCTTTCGACCGACAGCCAGTTTATCAGGCATGACGAAAGTTCAGACGGATTGATTTTTTCAAACACCCGTCTGAATGTGTCACTCAAGTATTCTTGGCGACTTTTGCCGAATTCCTCCATATCGACAAAATCTTCCCCTCCGCATATCACGGTGCATAATCCGATAATGATGATGTCTTCGAGCTTATGTCGGATATTTCCATATCTCGTCCTTCTCGGCTCTCTGATATTTTTGATTTCTTCTTTTAGCGTTTTTATATCCATGCCTCTATTTTACATCTTCCTCTAATAAAAGTAAATGCTTTTACCCTGTCAGTAATCTCTTGACAAATCTCACGGGATGTCATATAATGATACTGTACAATTGAATACAAGCCGATGTATTGACATTTCGCTTTTTAAGGACGTTTCTCTCACGGGAGAAGTGTACCCTTATGAGAGAAACGTCGGTGCATCGGCTTTTTTGCTGCACCGACGCCGGAACCGCGTACCCCGGGGGAAGCAGGCCATGACCCGTTTTCGACAAAAACGGCGAGCGTGCCAACAGCGTACAGGTTCCATTCCCATTCATTTATCAGGAGGTACAGCAATATGTCTTACAGACCTACGATCTCGGTGTATATCCGAGGGGAAATCGCGGATATCGGCTATTACCGCAACTGGAGCGACCGCGCGCTGTTTATGGAAGCCGCCGCCATCATGGCGGTATTCGGTCACTGTCAGACCGTTTCGGAATACCGCCGGAAGAAGGCGGCTCTTTCGGGCGCGGAGGCGCTGCCGTCCGACAACAAAGAAGTGCTGCTGTCTTTGGAGCGCTGGTCGGAATTCCCCGTGCTGGTCGATCTGACCGGGAAAGCCGTCTATGTCAACTGCGGCGTACTGTCCCCGCGCGAACTCAGCCGCATTCCCACCGTCGGACAGAACGACCTGTGCCGCCTTTACCGCGGCAGCATGGCATCCCGGCAGCGCGACCCCTTCCGCAGCGGCTATGTCTGCCAGACCACCGATTTTCACTCGCTGCTGCGCGATTTCAGAATCCCGTTTGACGGCATACCGCTCGACACCCTGCGGGACGTCTTCGCCACCGACCCCAAACTTCTCTCGTACCTGTCGGACGACACCCGCGGCAGTCTCAAAAAACTCGCATAATCCCCACGCACCAAATAAAAGACGGTACGCTGTCCCCCGCTTCATCGGCAGGGAACGGCGTACCGTCCGTCTTTGATTGGGATTGCTTTCACGCTGAATCAGCCGTCATCAATACCAGCCGTCGATCCAATCGCCTGTATTATCGTTGACATCCGACCCCGAAATTTCTATGCCTTCCAGCCAATCGCCGTTACTGTCTGACGCGCCGCTGTCGGAGGTAATAGGGATGACTCCCCCCAAAAAGAGCAGCAGCACGATAAGGATTCCCACACCGACGCAGGCAAAGACCGTTATCAGCGTCGCTTTTTTCTGATCGTTGTTCATTACCGCTTGTCCCTTTCCGCTTATCAGGCGATTCCCAGAATCACTTTGAGTTTTTCCAGTATCACTTTTTGTTCATCGGTGGGATTTTTGAGTTTGGAATAATTATCATATGCCATCTGCGCCACGCCGTTGAAGGATTTTTCCACCGTCTTGGAATACACAATATGATATTCGCCGTCCGCGTCCTTATAAATCAGATAGCCCCGACCCTTGACGTTGGTATTCCGGAACGAATCCGGAATGTTGATCAGCACGCCGGTGTAGGTGATATGGCTGCTGTCCTCCTCCAGAATCTTTTCCGCCTTGATGCGGCGCACCTTATCGGTATAATAGGTAAGCTCCTGATCGCCCAGTGTACCCGACGCGATGATCAGCGTGCCATATTCCACAATCTGTGTCTTTTTAAAGGCGTCATTCTTGTCCAGCCGGATGCCGAACCGGATGCCGTAAGGCTGGCTCAGACGAATGCTCGCGCCGAGGGTGTTGAAAGAGAAATCGGGAACGACCTTCGACTCGTTGAATACGCGGAACCACTTGATTTTTTCGACTGTCACGCCGCTCGCACTTTTGAATGTCGCTTTGCACTTATGCTCGCCGTTGGTGAAATGTTTGGTGTCAAGCGTACTTATATTTAAATTATTATCATCAAAAAACGAATAATAAGCCTCCGCATCATCAAAGGATTTTTTGATTTGACACTTACCGCCGGGATCGCCTGATATATTCCTGAAACTTACTTCAAAATCGTCCGAAACAGCCTCATTTTCTCCCGACCAGTTCTCAAACGAGAAATAACCGTCCGTCACCACAATAATGGTCGAAGCCGACAATTTGCTGCCGTCGTCCGTAACCAGCTCCGTTTTGACCGTATGTTCCCCGTTTGTCTGTCCGGTGACGTCAACATAAAACGTGCAGCGTCCGTTCTCATCAAAGAAATCCGTTATACCGTTCGCGCCCGGCTTATACGCCTGCACGGACTTGCCGTCAATGGACACATTCAGTCGGCAGCGATTGGTAACGTCGCCGTCATATCGCAGCGTAAATTCCGCATTTTCACCCACTATGCGCCCCGGCTGCGCACTGTCGCCCCAGAACCCGAACCGGCTGTCATCCGCCGTTGTGCCGCCTACGCGGAAACGCTTTGCTTTTTCAACGCTGACGCCGCTCTCGTTTTGGAACACAACCCGATACAGGTGATCTCCCTGTGCCATATTGGAAACGGTAATCCAGCCTTTGGAAACCTCGTCTTTCTCAACAGCACCGAAATAACCGTTTTTGTTGTCAATCATTCTTTTGATGTCACAATTACTGCCCGAAATATTTTTGACATCGATTTCAAACCAGTCGTTAGCAATCGGATTGTCTCCCGGCCAATCCCAAAAAACAAAATAGCCGTCTGTCACCGTAATATTCACCGAAGCCGTCGCCTTGCTGCCGTCCTCTCTGACCAGCTCCGCTTTCACGGTATGCGGGCCGTTGGTCTGTCCGTCAACGTCAATATAAAAGCTGCAAAAACCGTCGTCGTCAAAGAATTCGCCCACACTCGCCGCGTTTGGCACATGCACCTGTACAGGCGCGTCGTCAATATATGCGTTGAATCGGCACTGATCGGTGACAGTACCGTTATACTTCACCGTAAACGCGACCGTGTCGCCGACCATACGCCCGTCTGCGGCACTTTCTCCCCAAAAGCCAAAAACGTCGTTGTCTCCGGCGGGATTATACACACGGAACGATTTTTTCGTAAACATCGAATACGCCGACGAATTCCTGAACTGAATGGTCAGCTCATGGAATCCGTTGCTCAGATTCCGGGTATCAATATCAGCCGTCAGCATTCCGTCCGCGTCAAAGTGCGAGGAAAAGACGGTTGTCCCGTCAACTAACAGCCGCAGCTGGCAATCCGTAATGGTTCCGGATGTATAGCCCTTCACGCGCAGGGGGAACGTACCCGACAGGGTGGGATTGTCTCCGAACCAGTTGAGCAGCTCGTAATGCGTATTCTGCACCTCAAACGTTCTCCAGACCGACAAGACCACGCCCGTCAATCTGACGGTATGCCGTCCGTTTTTCAGCTTGTCGGTATCGTAATCTATATGCAAAAAACCGTTATCCCACGCAAACGAACCGTACAGCTTGTCGTCAATATACACATTGGCGGTACCCGCGGCGGACGCGTCGCCCTTGTATTTCCATTCAAACGCGGTGAGCCCGCTGACAGTGCGTCCTTCTTGGGCGCTGTCGCCCCAAAAAATGGCGCCGCCTTCGGGCACATACGCTTCCATGGACAATTCGGGATAGACTGCCGGACACGCATTTCCCATATGAATCCACTCGCCGTACTCGATATGAGAAGATTCCTGACAGAATTTCACACCGTTGTCGGATATGGGCGTCTGGGAACCGATGAGAAAATAGGTGTAGGCGGGAGGGGTGGTATCTCCGCTGTCGTCCCATGTGCAGTCCACCGCGTAATAGCGTCCGTCCTCCATCTGCACATCATTCCACGCGTGGCTGGTGCTGCCCATCACGACCGCCGGAATAGCAAACTGATCGCAAAGCACCTTGAAGGATTTCGCATAACCCTCGCATACATACCGATATCCTTTGTTGCCTCCACCGAACAAAGGGGCAGCACACGCCGCCTCGCCGGTGAATTCGCTGTAATCATACGTCATGGTGTCGCAGATATAATCGTGAATCGCCTTGACCGTGTCATAGCGGGACTCGGACGCTCTGGCGGCGCGAACGGCGCTGACAGCGGAAGCGATCCCGCTGCGCACCTTGTCCCGATCAGCATAAGCGCCGGTATATGTTTCCCGGAACGTCAATTCTATGCTTTTGATAAAATCGCCGTCATATGTACAGCCTGATGAATTATTCCGATACCAGAATATTTCAGGATGATCGTTTTCAAACGCGGTGCTTGCGATCGAACACATCGTGTACAAATCACTGTTGTCTGACCTCGGTAAATGCATCCGGCTGACGTCTATTTCCAATGGGGCATTGCTCTGTTCCACAAGAAAATGCTGTTCAAAAGCCTCATAAATCAGCCGTTCATTATCGGTCAGTTCACTCTTGAAGCTGCCGTTGTAGACGGCGTTGGGCTTGAATCCATAGTAAGCGTTTTCCGACGTGCGGCTGCGTGCCGCATCGGCGGACGACACGTCGCCCTGCCCGTCATCCTCTGCCGCACCGACCGAGAAAAACACGGCGGTGCAGGCCAGCGCGGCCACAAGCAGCGCCGACAAAATCAGAGTACGCGCGGTCTTTTGTTTCCCTGTTTTTTTCATTGATAAACGCTTCCTTTCCCTGTTAGTTGCAAATCCTCGCCTGTCGGATTATTCAACAATAAATCCGATGATCATTTAAAACTATTATAGCATAATTCTACAAAAATGTCAATCTCTGAACAACACTATACAGAGAAATCAATTTTGGTGATAACACTCGCCGGATTCGCCAAACCATGTTGGAACCTCAGCGCTTTTTGCACTCCCCCAGTCACCCGTCAGCAAAGCTGACAGTGACAGCCCCCCTTGTATCGCTTGCGATACAGGAAAGAGGGAGCCGATAATGCCTTCCTCCTTGAGGAAGGTGGCACGTTAGTGCCGGAGGGAGTTCTCCCGTTTTTCAAAATTGATTTCCCCGAACACTATTTGAAAGCGCAGCAAACAGGGCATACAGCGTCATGGCAACACTGTACACGCCCTCCGGATTCACCCCCGTTACGCTTTCAACTTGGCAAGTGCCACTGAAAGGATCTTGGCTATGTATTTGAACGTATTGATCTCCTTGCGGCTCCATTTGCGCTTTCTGTCAAACTGCGTAAACATGATGCAGCCGAATTCCTCGCCTGCCCGACCTTCCAGCCTTCCCCAGACACAGGAGATAATGCCGTCGTTTTTCAGCACGCCGCGCATTAACGGCGGCAGATTGCTTGCCCCCATGTCGGACACGCACTTGACGTCGGCGCCTCTGAAAATCTGGTCGAGGTAAATCCCTCCCAGTTCCATCGGTGAAGGTTTGTTCCTCGCCCCGAGATTTTTATTGCTGATCCAGCGGCTTATGGCATACAGCCTGCCCGCCGCCCTGTCTGTTTCAATGAGTACCGACACCGCGCTCAGATTGTATTTGCGACCGACGGTGCGCAGCAGTATTTCGAGCGTGCCGTCAATATCGTCGGACGACGACATCAGCGAAAAGGCGATATCCATCAGATTGGTGTCCAGTTCGCTGATCTCCACGCTGCCTGCCGTCTGGTCGATGCCGCTGCGCGTCTCCGCTTCCTCCATCCGCCGATAATCGGCATTCATGGTGCCGTCATAGATCGTATAGGCGCTCCTGCCGCCCACCTTCGCCTGGTACATCGCGAGATCGGCGTGCTGGTACAGCTCATAAAAATCATGTGCGTCCTTGCCGTAAAACGCCACACCGATGCTGCAGCTCACGGTCACCACATTCTGCACGCCGTAGCTTTTCACCAGTCCTTCTGGGTCACGTTCTTCATCAGGATCATGAACTCGTCGCCGCCGATGCGCCCTACGATATCGGTATCGCGGAAGGACGACTTGATATCCGAAGCGAATTCCCTGATCACGTCGTCGCCGAAGGTGTGACCGAACACCTCGTTGATCATGCGGAAATTATCCATATCAATTATGATAAGCGCATGGTATTTGTCGGCGTTGTCACTGTCCTGCGTCTCATTCTGAAGGAATACCCTGATCTTGTTCATGGCGGTGTCCTTATTGAGCAGCCCTGTCAGCGTGTCGTTGTAAACCCGCTTTTCCATCATCAGCTCGGATTTTTTCTGCTTGTCGATATTTTTCAGTCTGCCGACAATCCGCACCACCGTGCCCATGTCGTCTTTCACCGTGCTGAAAGTGCATCTGTACCACAGCCCAGCCGACTGCCCGATAAAGCTGAGCAAAAAATCCACTTCGCCGCTGAGTCCGTAGATAATCGCGTCGGCAAACGCCTCGCAGAACCGATTGTAATCCTCGTTGCTCATCACGCCCAGCGCGAACTTGCCGGCAAAAAAGTCTTCCACCACCAGTTCCCTGTTTTTCCTGTCGATCTCATACATCGGCAGATACTTCTCCGCGCGGCTGAGGTCGCCCGAAAACACACAGCGATCCCGCTCGGCATCGTAGTCAAACACCAGCTGGTCGGTCTGCTGCTGAATGATATTGAAACGCTCGTTTTTGATGAGAAGCTCCTTGCGCAGCCGATTACGCTCGGTCACATCCATAAAAATCAGCGAAATCAGGGGGCGTTTGTTTTCGGCGTACAGATAACGCGCCCGCACTTCGTTGACACTGGCGCCGCCGCTGACATGAAGCACCCGCGTTTCAAACACGCTCTCCCGATTCTCTTCAGTCAGTGAAAGAAGCGTATAGCGAAACACGCCGAAATCCTCGGGAGCAATCACGTCGTCCCCCAGACCGTTGTTGAACATCTCCTTGTATTCCACGCGGTTCCAGCCGATCATCCGATAAAAATCGCTGTTGGCGTGCCGGACAAAAAAGCGACCGTCATCGCTGATATCCACCACCGCCATACTTACCGCGAAGGATTCCATCACATTGTTGGATTTGTATTTTTTCAGCGTATCGCCGCTGAACGTCTCGTAAGCTTGTATGACGGAACACGCCAGCGTGCCGTTTGCCGAATAGCCGAATGTCAGCACCGCCGTAATCACCGAATCGTCCGGCAGGACGATCCGGTGCCGTATGCTGCCGCAGGCACGAGGCAGCCGTCCCACTGTCAGTTGCTTTCCCTGCTCATAAACGTCCCGCAGCGTCTCCCCCACCGCTTCCCGGTCCTCGGGACACACCAGCTCCATATAACTGACGCCCTCCGCGTTTCTTCCCACAATACGGTTGAACGCGTCATCGGGAACCAGCACATCAAATCCGTCGGGCGGTCCCATATCAAAAAATCCGCATCTCTCGCGCAATACCGCCATTTCCGGGGAATTCATCCTGTCGCCTCCTTTGCACCGACCATCAAAAAATACACTTATGTATTAATTATATCTGACTTCCCACATGAATGCAAGGGGGTTTTGACAATCTGTTGAGAAAACATATGTATAAAATCCGAATCCCAGCGGCCTGATAGTTGTGCATAACTTACAAATAGTATTGACAATGCTATTTACAGTGCATATTTTTTAAAAATTGTATTGTCAATCCGCTTCATTTATGATATAATGAATTGAATTATTTTAAGAATCACGGTGAAACAAAATGGATACCCTGCTTACTACCTTTCAAGACCTTCTCAACAGGCTTTACGTCTGGATCAGCCACAATATCAGTTATTTCATTGAAAGAGGCCTCGGCATGAATGTGGTCGTGCGTACCATCATGGTCACGATCAGCCTTCTGGTTCTCTGGTTCCTCTTTAAGCGGATGCTCAAAAGCCAGATCAAGGAATCTGCGTTCCTGATGTGGACGCTGCCCGCCTTTTTGCTCTTTGTCTTTGGCGTATGGCCTGAGATCACCTACTTTATCTCCGATCTTACCCATATGTCCTACGGCTACGCGCTGGTGGTCACGGTGCCGTTTATCAGCCTGCTTTACTACCTTGCCTTCAAGCAGATGTGCCAGATCTCCGAGCTGATGTCCAAAGTCGTGGAGCTGGGGTCGGTGGTCTCGCTGCAAAAACACGAAATCGCCGAGCTGCACCGTCAGATTGCCGAGATGAAACAGGTGTCCGGTGACGCGAAAAAAAACGACGTTTCCGCGCCGTCCGACGCGGACATCCCGGGCGAAATCCCCCCGCAGGCGTAATCTGCGGGAGTAGCCTGCGTGGGCAGCCTACGGGAAAAGCCTTCGACGGTATTCGCCCTTTCTTCTCCATTCTTCACAGAAAATTCCCCGTATCATTTCACGATGTCGGAGTGATACGGGTTGATTTTTTATCCCATCAATTGTATAATGAAACATAAGAAAAGGAAAGGACTGATTCGATTATGAAATTTGAAGCTGTCTATCACATCTGCAGTGACAACTATTGCTATATGAACAACAACAGTGAACTGATCGTCAATCTCAAAACCGGCTATGATGTGGAGGAGGTCTACATTCATTACGGCGATCCTTTCTCCACCGGCATCCTCGGCGCCCAGCAGAACTGGGCGGGCATCCGTTTGCCCGTTCCCTTTAAAAAGCGCCTCGCCCATCAGCTCTGGTGGACGACCACCATCGTGCCGCAGTACAAGCGCTGCCGTTATTTCTTCGAGCTGGTCAGCCGCGCGGAATACGGCGGCGAGCGCGAGACATGGTATTACTTTGAGGACGGCGTACTCAGCGAGGAACAATGGCACCTTGAGGGAAAAATGCTCCAGTGCTTCACCTTCCCGTGGATGAATCCCTCCGACATCAACCGCACCCCCGACTGGGTCAACAGCACCGTCTGGTATCAGATTTTCCCTGAACGCTTCTGCAACGGCAATCCCGGCATCAATCCCCCCGACACCCAGCCGTGGGGCGACGACACGACGCCCGTCACCAACGAGCAGTTTTACGGCGGCGACCTGCAGGGCATTATCAACCGGCTCGACTATCTGGCCGACCTCGGCGTGACGGGCATCTACATGACCCCGATCTTCGAGTCTCCCTCCTCCCACAAATACGACACCACCGACTACATGAAGATCGACCCCCATTTCGGCGACGAGGAGACCCTGCGCACACTCGTGGAAACCGCTCACAGCAAGGGCATCCGCGTCATGCTTGACGGCGTGTTCAACCACTGCGGCTTCTGGTTCGCCCCCTGGCAGGATGTGCGGGAAAAGGGTCCCGACTCCCCCTATTACAACTGGTTCATGATTAACCAGTGGCCCATCGACCGCGACCGCTGGGACACCCGCGACGGCAGGTTTTATTCCTTCGGCTTCTTCGCCGGTATGCCCAAGCTCAACACCAATAATCCCGAAGTGGTGGAATACCTCGTCGGCGTGGTGGAACATATGGCAAAGGACTTCGGCATCGACGGCATCCGCCTCGACGTCGCCAACGAAGTCTCCCATCAGTTCTGCAAAACCCTGCGCTATGCCCTCAAAAGAATCAATCCCGATTTCTACATTCTCGGCGAGATCTGGCACAACGCTATGCCGTGGCTGCGCGGCGACGAATTCGATTCGGTCATGAATTACCCCCTCTCCCACAGCATCACCGACTTCTGGATTGACCGCAGCCGCAAAAAACGCGACTTTGAATACATGGTCAACCGCTGCTACACCACCTATATGCAGCACACCAACGATGTGCTCTTTAATCTTCTCGATTCCCACGACACCGACCGCGTCTTCCACCGCAACCACTGCAACATGGATGTGGTCTATCAGCAGCTCGCCGTACTCTTTACCATGCCGGGAAGCCCCTGCATCTACTACGGCACTGAAATCGGCATGGACGGCGGCGGCGACCCCGATTGCCGCCGCTGTATGCCGTGGGACAAGATCGACGGCGGACAGTTCACCGACCGCATCAATATGCTCAAGCGCCTGATCTGGCTGCGCAAGAATGAACCCCTCTTCCGCAGCAGGAACTTCCATTTCCCAAACGAAATCAGCAACGACCGCGTCATCGAATATCTCAAGCTCGACTGCGAAAACCATCAGCTCAAGGTCATCATCAACTGCTCCGATGAAACCGTCGAAACGCCCTACATGGACGGCAAGGAAATCTTCTTCGCCAACCTCTACGACAACGGCTGGCTCCAGCCCAACGGCGTGGTCGCCGTGAGATGGTGATTTTTTCGATTCGGAATTGTTCAGAAATCTCTTCGCGCTAAAAAACAAAACAATGTCCCTGCGCTTTAAACGCGAATCAGGGACATTGTTTTTTTAATTGGCTTCCAATAAATTCAAAAATTCTCTTGCGCTGACAATAAAAGGTCGTTTCGGGAAATGCTTCATGTTGCCTGTAACGAGGTAGGCATCGTCATCCTGTTTCTCCATCACCACCTCATAAAACGGAAAGTCTTTGTTATCCGGTAAAATCTCGCCTGTGGGCGTCGGAACCACTCTTTCTCCGCATTTTTCAATGGCACCTACAAGTGCTGCGACTGTCCCCTCTGAAAAACCGAACTTTTTTCGTCTTAACACATCATTGTATTCTTTTAAAATCTGGTCACTGAAAAGCGGGATGAAATCACCCGAAAACAATCTGGCAAGCACCTGAACAGTGGCCGCATCTTCATGACTGGAAAGTAATGCCGAAACAAGTACATTGGTGTCAATCACAGCCAACCATTTCATGTATCGCTCTCTCCGTTTCTTGCCTTGCGTATTTCCTCATTGATTTCGTCCAACGACAGATCCTGTACACCCTTTTCCTTTGCCTGCGCTCTCAGCGCCATAAACGCCTGCTTTCCCGCCGCTCTGTCAGCGTCTGCGGAAGCCTCAATGGAAAACGGAATTCTTCGCTCTCTGACCACCGCACGGGCAAACACATTGAACGCTGTCGTGGCATTCATACCAAAATCAGCACACAAAACATCAAACTGACGCTTTAAATCTTCATCCATACGGACGCTGAAGGTTGCTTGTGCCATAAACCATGCTCCTTTTACTGTGTTATATGCTGATTATACTATATTGCCTCGCAAAAGTCAATCAAATAGGTTAGATTTTATATCTATTATAACCTAAACATACAGATGACAGATGGTGACTGTTTACTTTTTCACAAATCATTTACATCATCCCCTCCATTTCTCCCTGCACTGTTTAAACTGCGTTTATATTGGCACAATATACTTCGGATGTCACAAGAAAAAATACCATTGCAAAGGATTTAAGATTATGCTGAAACTTACCGATATCGTCAAATCGTATTCCGGCGGCAGCACCAAGGTGGAGGCGCTCAAGGGCGTCAACATCAAGTTCCGTGAAAACGAATTTGTTTCCATCCTCGGTCCCTCTGGCTGCGGCAAGACCACCATGCTCAACATCATCGGCGGTCTTGACCGCTATGACAGCGGCGACCTGAGCATCAACGGCAAATCCACCAAGCTCTTTCGGGACGGCGACTGGGACGCTTACCGCAATCATTCCATCGGCTTCGTCTTTCAGAATTACAACCTGATTCCCCACCAGACCGTTCTCTCCAATGTCGAACTGGCGCTGACGCTGTCCGGCGTATCCAAGAGCGAACGCCGCAAACGCGCCACCGAAGTGCTCCGCAAGGTAGGTCTGGGCGACCAGCTCCGCAAGAAGCCCAATCAGATGTCAGGCGGTCAGATGCAGCGTGTCGCCATTGCCCGCGCACTGGTCAACAACCCCGAAATTCTGCTGGCGGATGAACCCACCGGTGCGCTCGATTCGGAAACGAGTGTGCAGATTATGGAGCTGCTCAAGGAAATTTCCGGCGAAAAGCTGGTCATCATGGTAACCCACAATCCCGAACTGGCCGAAAAGTATTCCTCCCGCATCATCCGGCTGCTCGACGGCAAAATCATCGACGATTCCAATCCCTACCGTCCCAGCGAATTCACCGCCACCTCCCCCGACACGGACACGGCGGATCAAAAGAAAGCCAAAACGAAGGAAAAGACACGCAAGACGTCCATGTCCATGCTGACGGCGCTGTCACTCTCCCTCAACAATCTCATGACCAAAAAGGGACGCACGCTTCTCACATCCTTCGCCGGCAGCATCGGCATTATCGGCATCGCGCTGATCCTGTCGCTCTCCAACGGGTTCCAGCTCTACATCAACAAGGCGCAGGAAGACACGCTTTCCTCCTACCCCCTCTCCATCCAGAAGGAATCCATGGATCTCGCGTCGATGATTACCACGCTGCAGGACGCCAATTCCGACGAAACCGACCACGATCTTGACAAGGTGTATTCCTCCAACGTCATGTCTGAACTGATGAACACCATGGTGTCGGAAATTAAAACCAACAATCTCGCAGATTTCAAGAAATATATCGAAGAGGACGAAAACGGCAAAAAAATGGCGGACTACACCAGCGCCATTCAATACAGCTACGACGTACCGCTCAATGTCTACAAGTCAGACACCTCCGACGGCGTGGTGCAGGTCAACCCCTCCACGGTCATGGAGAAAATGGGCATGAATCAAGGCAGCGGCATGATGATGTTCAGCAATTCCTCCAATTTCTGGGACGAACTCATCGGCAACCAGACCCTGATCGAGTCGCAGTATGACCTGATAGCGGGGCAATGGCCGCACAAATTCAACGAAGTCGTCATCGTCATCACCAAAAAGAACGAGATCAGCGACGTGGAACTGTATTCCCTCGGTCTCAAGGACCAGTCCGAACTCGAGGAAAATATGAAAAAAGCCATGGAGGGCGAAACCATCCCCTCCGAAAGCGTCTCCTTCACCTATGACGAGCTGCTGCAATTGAAATTCAAGCTGCTTCTTGCCGGCGACCTCTACACGCATGACGCCGCCACCGACACATGGCGCGACATCAGCGAAGACGAAATTCTCATGAAGAAGGCGATTGCGGGCGGCGTTGACCTCAACGTCGTGGGCATCGTGCGTCCCAACGAGGACGCGGCTTCCTCTTCTATCAACGGCGTGGTAGGCTACACGCATGAACTGGTGGAATATGTCATCAACGCCACGGGCGACAGCGACATCGTCAAAGCACAGAAAAACGACCCCAAAACCGACGTTTTCACGGGGCTTCCCTTTGAAACCGACGAGGACGACAACGCCTCCGACGCGCAGCCCGATTTCGCCGGCATGACGCCCGAAGAAATCGCCGCGTACCAGCAGCAGGCAGCAGAGGAACAGGCACAGATCGAGGAATTCATCGCCACGCTGCCGGAAGAAACACAGACCTATCTCGCATCTCTGCCGCAGGAGGAACGGCTGGCGATGGTCAGGGGATATCTCGAACAGGCGCAGCCCAAGACCACCTATGAAGAAAATCTCACCAAATTGGGCGTGGCGGATCTGAGCGACCCCAGCTCCATTCAGCTCTATCCGGTGGACTTTGAGTCCAAGGAATCCATCGAGTCGCTCATTCGCGATTACAACGAAGGAAAAACCGACGAGGAACAGATCAGCTACACCGACCTTGTGGGCATCATGATGCGCTCGGTTTCCACCATCATCAATATGATTTCCTATGTGCTGATCGCCTTTGTTTCTATCTCGCTGGTGGTATCCTCCATCATGATCGGCATTATCACCTATATTTCAGTGCTGGAGCGCACCAAGGAAATCGGTATTCTCCGCTCCATCGGCGCATCCAAGCAGGATATTTCCCGCGTGTTCAACGCGGAAACCCTTCTCATCGGTCTGGTTTCGGGCGCACTCGGCATCGGCATCACACTGCTGCTGAATATCCCCGTCAACGCCGTCATTGAGGCGCTCTCCGGCATCGCCCATGTCTCGCGTCTGCCGGTGGGCGGCGCGGTGATACTGGTTATCATCAGTATGACCCTCACCCTGATTGCGGGTCTGATTCCCTCCGGCATGGCGGCCAACAAGGATCCCGTGGTCGCGCTCAGAACCGAATAATCGCTCTCCACTTCAACTGCAAGAAGTGTGTCCCCGCAAGGGGGCGCACATCACATAAATAACCTCACAATCTCAACGGCAATACGGCGGCTCCGCTTTTTCCAATCCTTTTTGGCGGACCGCCGTATTGTCGTTATTGATGCAGGTCAGTATTGACAGCGCCCCAAAAAATCCCACCTGAGCAGTGACGGAATGATGAAGGCGATCCGGTTCCGCTCAGGGTGCAAAAGATATTTTTTACTATTACTCGCGTGTAATGTATCGCGTGTAATGTATATAGTATATATATTAGAATCTCCGCGTGTACGGATTGCGCCAGCTTCCAAGGCAGCGGCAAATAACCAACGCGCTTTCCTTCCCCGCTGCTCAGGCAAAAAAATCTCCCGGTTTTCTCAGGTGAAGCCTAAGAAAATCGGGAGATAGATTTCTGCTGCGTTACGCTATATGATCTGTCCTTTATGCGGCCGCAGCCTCGGTTGTCGTGGTAGTCGCGGCGGTTGTCGTGGTAGTCGCCTCGGTTGTCGTGGTAGTCGCCTCGGTCGTCGCGGCGGTAGTCGCCTCGGTCGTCGCGGCAGTAGTTGCTTCGGTCGTCGCGGCGGTGGTCGCTTCGGTCGTCGCGGCGGTGGTCGCCTCGGTCGTCGCGGCAGTGGTTGCCTCGGTCGTCGCGGCAGTCGCCTCGGTCGTCGCGGCGGTGGTCTCAGCGGAAGTCACCTGCATTGTCGCAGCGTCTACCGCCTCCGCGGAACGGGTGTCGGCATAAGCGGTATCGGGGGAAGCGGTCATGGTGTTTTTGACAATCAGCTTGCCGTTGACAATGGCAAAAACATTCCAGTAATCACTTGTGCCAAGATTGGTGGGAACATTAAATTCCGCGATCTTGGTGTTGCCCTTGTGAACCGTGATCTTCGCGCTCGATGTGGAAATAGACCCGCTGCCGGCATAGCGATGGATATAATAATAATAGGGCTTGTTGGTCGTCGTATTCAACGTAATGTGTTCAGGACCATAGCTGGTGGTATCATCATAATCGAGGTTGCAGACTTCCACATTTCCGTCATACTGCGACTTATGTCTGTAGTAGACGTGGAACGAACTGCCGTTTGTCAGGGTTCCCGCTACATGAGAATCCAGATCGCGCGGATTCAGACCCCATGTCAGGGTGATCAGGAAGCTGTTGCCCGAAACAATCGGCGTAATCGTTCCGTTCTGGTCTTCGGTCGTACCCTCCTGCACCACGATATTGAAGGAGGCGTCGAGGAAGCCCTCCTTGGTAGCCACGGCGGTGTAGTTGCCCAGAGGCAGCTCTACCGTATAGTTCCCGGTTGCGTCGGTAACGGCAGTGCCGACGGTCTCCGCGGAAGCGGAAGCATTCCAGCGTTCCTTGAAGGAAAGCGTAACGCCATCAGCGCCTGTGCCGATCAGAGAATTGATCACCTTACCCTTGGCAATACCGGAGGTCGCCGCAGATTCATCAATCATGAGGAAGGTTTCCATATAGGTGGTGGAATTTTCCACAACGGTTGCGTAGGATTCAAAATTCAGATACCCCGTCGCGGAAATCTTAATCAGATAATCGCCCTTGGGCAGCTTGACGGAATAGTGACCCGTTTCGTCCGTCTTGAGCGTTTTGACAAGGCTGTTGTTCTTGTAAATCGCTACGGTCGCGTCCGCAATGGGAGTGATGCGGTCGGAAGCCTTGCAGACCTTGCCGGAAAGAGTTCCGGTGGAGGCGGAAATGGAATCCACGATCTTGAATCCGCTTTCGCCCCTGTTTCTCAGAACAGCTCTCGAAGCGGAATAGGGATCGGCAGCGCCGTAAATATTCTTGGCGCAGGTCACCGCGTTGTCAGCGGTATCGGCAGACAGAAGCATGCTGTTGACAGCTGTCTCAAACAGCGTCTGGTTGCAGTACGAGACGGATACGGCGTTGGTATAACCCATAACAGAACCCGCGCCCTTGCGAATCAGCGAATCGGAAAGGGAATTATTGTACATACCGTAGCAGCAGCCGAGGAACCAGAAAGAATTCTTCAGGGAATTGCCGCTGTAATGCTCATCGAAGAAAGTCGAGTAAACGCAGGCCTTGTTCGCGCCGCAGCCGCAGATTCTGCCCGCGTTGTAATCCGCGGAAAATGCCGCATGCGCATTGTAATAGGCTTCGCTGTTAAGGAAGCGTGACTCGTCGAAGGTATCGCCTGTTACGATAAAGGTGTTGTCATAGTAGTCAAGACCGCCGTGCGAGTCGATAAGGACAATATCATACTGAGACAGGGACTTCATCACAGACAGTGTGACATTTTCATCGTCAATGACGGTCAGACTGCCGTTCAGACCGTTTTTCAGAACTTCACCGGCATATTTGAAATCGTCATATCTGAACTGGGACGTTCTGAACGGACGGAGAACGACCACCTTGTTGGAGGAATGCTTGGGGGTCACTACCGCGCGGGTGAGTACGTCTCTTGCGGCAGCGTAATCAATGCCGTTGGCGGCAGGGACAGCCAGCTCGCCGTTGCCTTTTACAACGCCGTTGACGGCGTTCTCCCACACACCGGAAATATGATAAACCGTGTTATAGGCGATGGTCTTTCTGCTCTCATTCACATGGAAATCGGTGATTTCCGTGGAGGAAGCCGCATAGGCTTTGGCCTGCGCGAAATTGAGAGAATTCATCTTGTCAAGAAGACGGGAGTATGCGGCAAACTCGTTTTGCGTGATATCGCGGTAGAAATTGATCTGATAGGTGTTGCTCTTGACGGTGTTGCAAACGGCATGATAGTCAACAAGGCTCATCTCAGAAACATCCAGCTTCGTTTTGACCGAATAGATGCCGTCATTCGCCTTTGTATCTCCGTTTTTACCGTCGTCATGCATGGCGGCAATCTTCCGGTTGTTCTCGTCATACATAGCAACGCCGCTCTTGATCGTCTTGTCCGAAGCGGCTTTAACGGTGAAAAGAACCTCACTGTCAGTGCCGATACGCACGTCATATTGGGAGCCTTTGAAGTTGGTCAGGGTCACATTGCCGTCATCGTCCGCCACCGGAACGGTCACGGTCACTTTAACGGTGTATTCCTGCTCGTCAATGGTAATGACCTTGTCCGCCGTAACGGTCACGGTCTGCGGCTGCGTATCTCCTGCCGCGGCAAATGCCGTGAACGGTACAACCGCAGCGCCAAGTGTGAGACAAAGCATCAGGCTGACAGCGGACTTCGGCGTTCTGCCGGTTTTTCTGACATAAATCAGAATGCACGCGCCGGACAGCAGCATCAGCGCAACGGGAACCCACACGTTGAAATCATCCCCCGTTTTGGGGCTGTCGGTGATTTTCCCGGTTTCGGGATGGTTCGGCACAACCGGTTGGGTCGGCTCCGTGACGACATCACCGGAATTGGCTTTGATCTTCACGGCTTTGACCGACTGCGTATACACACCGCCGGCGGGAATGCTTACCTCATCGGCAGACAGCTTGCCCGACTTGGCAAATACGCCGTCAGGCAGTTGAATCTTCACCGACGCACCGCTGATCTCATCGGCGGCAGTGTTTTTGACAGACGCGTCAATGCTGATTTCCTCATCCGTGACGTAGCTGTCTTTATCGGTAGTGATCGAGACTTCTACGCCGTCGTTTGAGGCAGCCGAGGCGGCGTTGACTGTAAACGGCATGCTCAGCAGCATACCCGCCGTCATGACAAGCGTTGCCATAAGACTTACGACTTTTTTCATGTTCTGGCTTACTCCTTTTCTTTCAGATAAAATCATCTATATAAATCATATGTCAAACCAAAACCGCATTTGATGTGGCATATTCATTGCGAAGAGAGTAATAATGTAACATCATAAAACCGCGTATGCAGTAGTATATCACCTGTCATCCTGTTTGTCAACAACTTTGATCCAAAAAAAGACCTTTGTCGCTTTTTTTGTAAACTGTCACAAGCCCCGTTAAAATACAACACATATTTTGGAAATCTTTCTAAAAAGCCTTTGTTAATATTCAGCATTATGCCCAATCATCACCGCATTCTCACATTCTTTTTTGTGCAACAAAAAAACCCGAACGCAACCTACCATTGCATTCAGGTTTTTTCTGTCTGTCCTGTAACGAAGAACGGGGTCAGCGTTTCTGGTCGGTGGAGCCGTCGATATCGACGTCCTCTCCATACGGATTGCTGATTTTGTCGAAATCATCCATGACCTTTCTGACTTCCTCCTTGGAGGCAAGAAACGCCTTGGCGACCAGCGGGTCAAAGTGGGTGCCGGCATCCTCCTGAATGATGCTCATGGCTTTTTCAAAGCTGAACGGCTTCTTGTAGCTTCTGCGGGACACGAGCGCGTCGAATACGTCCGCCACCGCCATGATTCTCGCGGACAGCGGGATTTCCTCGCCCGCAATGCCGTGGGGATAGCCGTTGCCGTTCCACTTTTCGTGATGGAATTCCGCCAGATTCTTGGCCTCCGCCAGATAGCCAGATTCCGGCACCATGTCGATGGCTTCCTGTATGATGCGGGCTCCGACCGTGGTGTGCGCCTTCATGATGGCAAATTCCATATCCGTCAGCTTGCCGGGCTTGTTGAGAATATTGTCGGGAACGTGAATCTTGCCGATGTCGTGCAGAGGCGCCGAATGAATCACGTCATCCACAAACTGATCGGTAAGCTGGTCGGCATACAGACCCATTTCCTTCATCTTTTCCACGATAATCCTGACATACGCCGCCGTCTTGCGGACATGGTCGCCGGTGCATTTGTCCCGGCTTTCCACGATATCCGCCAGCACCATAATCAGACCGTTCTGCATCTGTGAAATCGTCTCGGTGTGGTGTTCGATTTGCTCCACATACCGCACGCTCTGCTGGGTCGTGCTGGAAAAAGCGTTGTAAAGGTTTTCGATTTCGTCGCCCGTGAGGATGTTGAGTTCCTTGATGCGCTGCACATTTTCCGATGTTGACGCGTTGTCATCATAGGCAAACGCACCGGCGCAGTACGCCATTTTATTGATAGGACGGATGACGCTGTGATTGACCAGCGTCGCGCATACGGCAAGGGCAAGAATGAAGAAGCTGACAAACAGCGACAGGAGCCTTGCGAGGAAGCTGTAGCCGTATTGGGTGAGAAGATTCATGGAAATATCCGCCGCTACATAGCACTGGCAGTTGCCTCTGCCGTCATACACCGGCTTGTAAACCGTGAGGAGCCATCCGTAAGCGTCATCCGAGACAAGCGGTTCAATCTCGCCGCCCTCCAGCAAAGTGGGGACATAGGGCAGGAACGTCTCGTCAAAATCAATCACGGTGCCGGGCTTCTCGCCATTCAGTTCCTCCGTATCAAGGTCAAACACCACATGACAGCCGTCCTGCTCAATCTTGTAGGCATAAAGATATTGAATATCGGGAGAGCTGTTTTTTAGTTTATAGAGCATTTCCTCGGTCTCTTTGTATGCTTCGAGACGGCTGCCCTTCTCTATAAATTCGTTCACCTGGTTGCCGTCAATGATATTGGCGGCCACCTCGGTAATACCGTTGGCAAGCTTGATGTGTTCCTCCTGCGTGGAATTTTTAAACAGCATGAAGCTGATAACGGTGGAGGTTCCCGCAATCAGCAGGGAAGCGGCGGTAAGAATCAGCACGATTTTGGTGCGCAGCGAAATCAGACGGCACTTGGTCGTTTCCTCCTTGCGCTCGGCAGCTTCATGCGCGTCGTCCTCCGCGTCGGGACGGAATCTGCTGCGCATGGTTTTGGGTACCAGCAGAAGCAGCGGCGCCACTAAAAGCACCGTGATGCACTTGTCAATCAGTTCCAGCGTGATTTCGCCGCACATCTGGGAGGAAAAAGCATTCAGGGGCGTGTGGTCATAAAAATACCGGGCAAAAACTTCCGCGATGCCGCCCATTTCGCAGCCGTTCATAAACCACGTCAGCACAGCGCTGAGCGCGCCTGTAACCAGCGCGAAGACCGGAATCGTGAGAATCGGCTTGAAGGCATTTTTGAAGAAGCCCTTTTTGGCAAAGAATGACGACAGCAGCGCCGTAAACATATTGAGAATGCCGTAATACATACCCTCCGTGCCGACAAAGCCCTTGAGGATATTTGTGACGAAGCCCACGATAATACCGGGCAGACTGCCTGCCGCCACGGCAGTGAGCATGGTGCCGACCGTATCCATGTAGAGCGGCAGTTCAAAATCCGACGTCACGCGCACGCCCACCATGTTGATGACAATACCGATCAGACACAGCAACAGTATTCTCACGGCGGTAAAACCTTTTTTGGGTGACGATTGGTTGTTTTCCTTCATATGTAATCCCCCTGCTTGTATATTTTATTGTATTATAACAATTTTTCTTTACAATTGCAAGGGCTTTTACCTATTATTTCAGGAAATCCTTTTTCGGTTTTATAAAATATTAGAGACGGTGGGCAGCTCCGTGTCAAGCAGGTGGTCGAGGGATGCCTGTATCTGACAGAGGGTGAGCCGCAGCTCGGCGTACCGTCCCGCGTCGCAGAGAGGACGGAGCTTCTGCATATCCTCCGAAACGCGTTCCACCTCGTCATGACGGGAATAGGTGGAGAGCGTCCGGCTCGACGCCTCCCATGTGCGGCAGAGCAGGTCGATATCGCGGGTAAGGCGGGCGGCTTGCTGCCCGGGCATATCGTCCCGGATATCTATGGAAAGGGTCTGCTCCACCATCGCCTGCATACGGTGATGCGTGCGGCGTGTGTTGACCAGCGCGAAGGTGCAGAAGCCGAGAAGAAGCGCGCAGAGCAGCAGTGTGATTTTCTCGCGGTTCATTGGGACTGCGCCTCCTTTGGGATGATCTGATAGCTGCCGTCGGTGCCGCCGGACAGGATGAACACCTCGTTCATGGCGAGATGTTCGCGGGTAACGGTCCGGGTGATTTGGCTTTCCGTCCAGCCCGCGAGCCGGGCGGAATGCGCGTCAATTTCTCCGTCGCTGACCAGAAGGACGTGCAGTCCGTCGCTGCCGTCATCCCGGTTCATCTGAGAGGCGGTGACAGGCTGCTGCCCGCTTTTGAGAAGCACGCTGAGCACACCGTCGGTTTCCACAATGGCATATTCCACCGCGCCGATGTCAAAGATA
>CACWOA010000010.1 GCA_902762395.1 uncultured Ruminococcus sp. | reverse complement strand
TGTAAAGCGTATGCATTTTTTCAGATGCGGAAAAATACCTGATAGTGTCAACTACCTTATCAATATTCAGGGATGTATTTCCGGTAAGTTCATTTTGATTTTCGTAGCGCATATATTTGGCATGAATTGCCTTTCTGAGATAGCTGTCCTGTGCGTTTTCAAAAAGCTGGGATGCTTTAAGAAATGTCTTATTATAGTTTTCATCACCCAGTTTATCCTTTATTTTTTCTAATAATGCCAGAAACCACTCTGGGTCAGCATCCAGTTTTTTCAAAATGGTGTCATGTGCTGTGTCCTGTACCTGATGTCCTTCGTATCTTGTAATGGTTTTTGCGCCCCACCCTAAAAGAAGCGATAAATCTGTTTGAGTCATGCCGTATTTTTCGCGAATGGCAATAATTTCATCGCTGGTGAGAAGACCGGTTTTTATTCGATATGCGTTTTTCATAGCTATATCGTTGGTCACAAGTTGTTCCTCAGTTTCATAATATTCATCGGTATCGGGACAATATTGACAATGGATATTATATTCTACTGCGACCCCCTTGAATATGTTGTTGTCAGCGACTAAGATCGTTTGAACTTCATGCTGCTTCATGCAAAGAGGACAGAGAATATTCTCGGTTTCAATGATATTCATAAGGTACCTCCTTATTTCTTCCTGTAAGGGAAATCCTCGTTTTTAAAAGGATATTCGGCAAAATGAAAAGACATGACGAAAGCAGTATGTTCAAATCCGGATGGAGACAGCAGTTCCACACGAATCTTGATGTAAACATCTTTTCCATTGTAAATCTTTCCGAATTCCCACAT
Organism: uncultured Ruminococcus sp.; assembly: GCA_902762395.1. GTDB lineage: Bacteria > Bacillota > Clostridia > Oscillospirales > Acutalibacteraceae > RUG762. The sequence goes on along the minus strand of CACWOA010000010.1, from coordinate 14,447 downwards.
ATCGCTTCTATCTGAAAAGCGAAAATCCTTAACGGTGCGCAGATAGTTTTCCACAGTGATTGTCTTTAATTCGCGCTTTAATGCTTCAACAGGATTTTCACTCGGAAAAAGTTCCGCTACGGTAAATTTATTGGTATAACATATTTTACGTTGTTCATCCACACGGCGCTCTATCTGAAATGATATTTTTGCACCATGATCAAGCGCATATTTTAATTTTTGAATGTATGTTTTTACGTTGGCTTCACTTTCGATTTTTACTGTTTGCTCACTCAAAATAGCTCTCCTTAAGTATCAATTGATACTAATATTATAGCATCGCTTGCCTGATTTGTCAATAGGATAATTTACTTCATTATTCTTTTTACGATATGCGACGGAATGTTGCACGATTAGACGAATGATAGTCCATGGTTCTTGTTCATAGTGAACTGTGCATGATGGATTCCTTATCAAAAAAAGAATTCAATGTTTTTTGCGCCGTTTTTTGAAAAAAATCTCTTGACATTTATCCCCAAATCATTTATATTATTATTCAGTGCTGATTGAAAGGCAATATCGGCTCCGGAACAGTCCGGGTCGGTTATGACGAGATTTCTCCTATGGGGCACTGTAGGGGACGGTATTTTGAGGAGGTGCATTTGCATGGCAAAGTGTGATTTCTGCGGCAAGGAAGTTTCCTTCGGCATTAGGGTTTCCCATTCTCACAGAAGAAGCAACAGAACATGGAAGCCCAACGTCAAGCGCGTAAAGGCTATCGTTGACGGAACTCCCAAGAGAGTTCACGCATGTACCCGCTGCCTTCGTTCGGGCAAGGTCACAAGAGCTGTCTGATTTTGTCGAAAATTCGGAAGTATCACAAATCACACCCGCTGTACGGCTGATTTATTAAGCATAGTCGTAGTACAGCGGGTGTTTTTTGTTTTTATGCGGAGGTGAGGGCATGGCGGGCAGTCAGAAGCAGAAATTTCTCGCGCTGCTGGAGATATTATACCGATACACGGACGAAGATCATCCGCTGAGTGCGCCCCGGTTGATCGAAATGCTCGCGGAGCGGAGGATCGCGTGCGAGCGGAAGGCGATTTACCGCGACATAGAATCACTCACGGCATTCGGATTTGAGATCATGCAGTCGCAGTTTCCCGTGGGATATTACTGGGGCGAACGGCTATTTGAAATGCCGGAGCTGCGGATGCTGGCGGATTCCGTGCGCGCGTCGGAATTTATTACCGAAAAAAAGACCGATGAGATGATCGGGAAGCTGGGTCATCTCACGAGCGTTTACCTGGCGAAGGAGCTGGAACGTCCGGAAGGCGTGCTGGGACGGCCCAAAAACCGCAACGAGGGCATTTATTACAGCATCGACACGCTGTATGACGCGATCCGCCGCAAGAAAAAGGTGCATTTTTCCTATTATCGCCATGTCATTCGCGGCGGCAGGGCGATGTTTCAGAAATACCGGGAATTTACCGTCAGTCCGTATGCCCTTCTCTGGAACGACGGGAAGTATTATCTTGTCGCCAATTACGATAAATATGACGATTTAGCCCATTACCGTGTCGATCGCATGAAACAGGTGACAGTGCTTGGCGAAGCGGCGCGTCCACTCAGTGAGGTCAGCGCTTATACAGACGATACCGGCGAATTTCCCGAGGGCGAATATCTCAGCCGTACCTTTGAAATGTATGCCGGATGCTATGTCGATTACATTGACCTGCGCTGCTCGATGGGGTGCATGGAACATGTGGTGGAGCGGTTCGGACATGATATCTACTACAGCGCGGTGGATGAGAATTCATTTACCGTGCGGGTCAAGGCGACTATCAACGACGGGCTTGTGAGCTGGATTCTGGCGCAGCGGGGCGGCGTTTCGGTGATGTACCCGCCGGAACTCGCGGACAGAGTGCGGCTGACACTCGAAGGTATGCTCGAAGCGCTGGGGTGAGAGAATGTGAAATGTGAAGTGTGAAATGTGACGTTTCTTCATAAATGCTTTTACGAGGAGTGACTGCTATGAATCCATTGAGCCAATGGCGCTTAACAAGGAACAGGCCCGATCTGTACGCCATTGCGGGGGAGTATGTTGTCCGCCGCGACGCGTTCCGCTATGCCGATATCCCGGGAAGCGCGGATACCGTGGGCTGGCAGATCGGCGTTTTTTACAGACAGGATTCCTCTGTTCCCTCGGTACTCTGGGTCGGTGACGTGGCAGATAATGAAATCCTGCGGGAGACGGCGGATAAACTGATGGACGCGCTCGGATTTCCCGTCCGCATCGGTGACCGTATAGCCGATCACGCATGGCTGTGGGAGATTCCCTTTGTGCGGGACGATGATTTTTGGAAGAATACCGTTGAATACCATTTCTGCCCGGATGACGAATGCTGGCTGACACTCGGCGTGACGGACGGCAGGGTGTCCAAAATAGAGTGGATGGCAGACCGGGAGATCATTGCTTCGGTCAGAGAAGTGCGGTGGCTTTCCGACGAAAACAAATAGGGAAGTGTGACACATGGCAGGAAGGAGACTGGCGCAAAGCGCGCATTATGAAATTGACAGCGAATACGAGAGTGTCTTTTTAACCGTTCGACAGACGGGCAGAAGGGTTCTGATCGGGGATTTTTACGGAGATGTGGAAAAAGCGGTCATATCGCCCGATGAATCGTATTGCGCGATGGTTGGCTGCGGGGTGATTGTGTATGATTTACGGGAACCGTTCACGCCCTATGCGTACCATACACCGAGCGACCAGTGGAAAGAATTTGACCGGGACGGGAAACTATGGTATACGGATGTCACTGTCGTAAAGGGGCGCACTTTGTCGGCAACGCCGGAAAACGGGGAAAGCAGGATCGTTGTTGTGTAGAGTATGATGTTTTGTTTTTTACTTTTTTTGAACGGAGCGAAGCGCACATTGACAAATCTGGTTAAATCTGTTATGCTGATAATGGCAACTTTTTCCAATTCTTACAATGATGCGAGGTTGTTTTTATGAGATATGTGTTTATTGCCAACCCGAAAGCGGGCGCCAAGAGCGGCTATGAAAAATATAAGGACAGGATTGCCGCCGCCTGCGAAAAGATAGGCGCATCTTATCAGTTTCTTCTCACGCAAAAGCCCTCTGATCTGACCGATTTCGCCCGTGCCGAGGGCGAAAAGGGGGACGAGGTGCGGATTATCGTATTGGGCGGCGACGGCGCGATCTGCGGCGCGGCCAATGGCGTGATCGGCTTGCCGAATGTGGAATTCGGGGTGATTCCCTGCGGTTCCGGCAACGACTATGTCAAGTCGTTCGGCGGCGCGGAGGGATTTTTGGATATCGAAAACTACCTGACCGCTCCCTCGCGCTATGTGGACGCGATCAGCACAGGACACTTCGCGTCGGTCAATATCTGTTCGATGGGCATTGACGCGATCATCTGCGACCGCACCAACCGCATGACCAAGACAAAAAAATTGCTCGGTTCCGCCACTTATTCTCTCGCGGTCTTGATTTCCATGCTGGGAAAGGTGTATAATTCTTTAAAGGTGACGATTGACGACGAATTTGTGTACGAGGGCGACTTCATGTTTTCGCTGGCGGCCTGCGGGCAGTATTACGGCGGCGGCTATCACGGCGCGCCGATGTCCGATCCGTCGGACGGTCTGCTGGATTTCGTGATGATCCGCCGGGTGTCCAAGCTGAAAATGCTGCGGCTGATCGGGAAGTATAAAAACGGCACCTATCCCGATGCCAAGGCGTTCCGAAAACTGCTCACGGTGCGTCGCGGCAAAAAAATGAAGATCGAGTGCGCCAAACCTGCCGTTGTCAATATTGACGGCGAATGTCTGACCGCCACCGAGGTCACATTTGAGGTTATTCCCCAGGCGCTGCGCCTGATCGTCAACGAAAAATTATAAAAATATTAATTTGCAAAGAAGATGTCATATTTGGAACAATATCTGAGAGCCTACGCGGAGGTCGATCTGGAAGCTATCGGGCATAATATCGCCCAGGTCAGGCAAAATATCGGTGACGGCGTGAAAATCTGCGCAGTCATCAAAGCGGACGCTTACGGTCACGGCGCGGTGGCGGTGGGACGATATCTCGAAAAGACCGTCGAGTATTTCGCCGTCGCCACGGTGGACGAGGCGGTGGAACTGCGTGAGGCGGATATTACGCTGCCGATTGTCATTTTGTCGTATGTGTCCCCGAAAAATTACGGCGACGTGGTGCGCTGTGACGTCACGCAGACGGTCTATTCCTATGAAACCGCCGCCCTGCTCAGTCAGGAGGCCGCCGCGCAGGGAAAGACCGCCAAGGTGCATGTGGCGCTCGACACGGGCATGACGCGCATCGGCTTTGTCGTTTCGGAGGAAAGCGCCGACGAGATTCTGAAAATCAGCCGGCTGCCCCATATCGAATTAGAGGGAATGTTCACGCATTTCTCCTGTGCCGATCTCTATGACAAGACCTACAGCTACCGGCAGATGGAGCGCTATGACCGTATGTGTCAGTGGCTGGATGCGCGCGGCGTTGTCATCCCCATCAAACATATGTGCAACAGCGCGGGCATTATGGAGTTTGACAGCCACCGCTTCCAGATGGTGCGCTCCGGCATCATCACCTACGGACTGTATCCATCCGAGGAGGTCAACAAGGCGGCGCTCGATCTGCGCCCCGCTATGCGCTTTTGCAGCCATGTGGTGCATGTTCATACGGCGGAGGCGGGCTGCGGCGTGGGCTACGGCGCGACCTATGTGACCGACCGACCCACCCGCATTGCCACGGTATCGGTCGGATATGCCGACGGCTACCCGCGCGCCCTTTCCAATAAGGGCAGGGTGCTGATTCACGGGCAATTTGCCCCCGTGATCGGCAGAGTGTGCATGGATCAGATTATGGTGGATGTGTCCCACATCGAGAATGTGCAGGTGGAGGACGTGGTGACGCTGTTCGGACGGGATGGCGACAACTGCATCCCCGTGGAGGAACCCGCCGAACTGGCCTCCTCTTTCAACTATGAATTTGTGTGCAGTCTCAGCCAGCGCGTGAAGCGTGTGTATGATTCTGTCAAATAAGAAAGGAACGGATTATGGAATCAAAGAAACCACATCTATCCCCGGATATCGAGTCGATCGTGTCGGTGCTGAAATATGTGCTGTCCTTCTTCATGATTATGCTGGTCACATATGTCGTCTGCACGGTCAATGAAGGCTCGGTGGCGTTCGCGTTCACCTTTGCGATAGCGGCGGGCATTCTGGCGCTGATCGTGTGTCACGCGCTTTCCGAGGGAAGCGTGCCGAAGCTGCGGCATTATTACATCTGGATGGCAGCGCTGCTGTCCTTCTGCGCGATAGCCATTTGCTACACCGCGCTGGGCGTTTATCCCTTCGGGGAAAAATCGGTGATGATTATTGATATGCATCACCAGTATTCCTCCTTCTTTTCGCTGGTGCGTGAAAAGATCTGGTCGCTCAACTCGCTCTCTTATTCGGACAGCGTGGGCATGGGGGGCGGACTGCTTCCGCTGATCGCCTATTATCTGTGCAGCCCCTTCAATATCATTGCGCTGCTTTTTCCGCGCGACAATCTGACCGAGGCCATTGCCTTGATTGAGGTGCTGAAAATCACCGCGGCGGGCGCGACCTTTGCCGTTTTTTGCAAGGGCGTTTTCAAAAAGGAAGACTACGGTTCCGTGGGGCTTTCGGTCGCCTATGCGCTGTCGGCCTACTTCATCGCCTATTCGTGGGACGTGATGTGGCTGGACTGCCTTGTGCTGCTGCCGCTGATTGTTTACGGTCTGGATAAAGTGCTTGACGGCGGCAGCCCGCTTCTTTATTGCATCACCCTCGGACTCGCGGTTACGACCAATTACTATATCGGCTATATGGTATGCGTTTTTATGGTGCTGTGGTTCCTCATGCGCACCTTGGAGCGCGACGATTTCTACAGGGGACAGACTTCCGGACAAAAGGCGGTAACATGGCTGAAAAAGCTGCTGCGGTTTGTCTGGACGTCGGTTGTGGGCGGTTTGCTTTCGATGTGGATTCTTATTCCCACCGCCATTTCCCTGCGCGAAACCTCCGGCGCGGAGGATCAGTTTGCCCGCGACGTCAAGGAGAATTTCGACTTCTGGGATATCTTCTCCCGCACGCTCTACGGCAGCACGCCCACCGAGCGGGGCGACAACCTGCCCAATATCTATTGCTCGCTGATAGCGGTGTTCCTCGTCGCCCTTTTCCTTCTCTGCCGCAAGATCCGGCTGAGAACCCGCGTCTGCTTCGGCGGATTGCTGGGGGTGCTGGTGCTGCTGCTGGCGAATAACTGGACGAATTTTGCTTTCCACGGGTTTCATTTTCCCAACGATCTGCCCTACCGCAATTCCTTCCTCATCAGCTTTGTCATGCTGGCGATAGCGGCGCAGGCGCTTGACCGCCTCAGGGATATGCGACGCGAAGACCTCTTCCGCGCGTTTGCTGTGGTGGCGGCGCTGCTGGTCATCGAGCAGAAGTTCGGCAAAAATGACGCCTATGCCGTCATCTGGACGAGTCTGGGCTTCCTGATCGGCTACACGGTGCTGCTGAGCCTTTCCTTTGCCGGAAAGAACGTCAAAAAAGGCGCTGTGGCGGCGCTGGTCATGGCGCTGGTGTTCACGGAGGTTTCCACCAATGCCGCCGTCATGATTCACACCCTCGACGAAAACGAGGTGTTTACCGAGCGCGAGAATTTCGTGTCGGATTATGACGCGAACAAAGCGGCGGTCAGCTATGTGGAGGGCATCAACCGCGACGGCAGCCGCATGGAGCTGCTGCCCCGCAAGACCTGCAACGACAACGCGCTTTACGATTACCCGGGTCTGACGGTGTTTGCCTCGAGCAACGCCAAGGTGACAACCACTCTCATGGGCAAGTTGGGATATGCCATCAACGGTGTGAACAGCTATATTTACAACAGCTATGTGCCGCTTGTGGATTCGGTGCTGAATCTCCGATATATTACATTCCACCGGGACATCGGCAGTCATGCGCAGCTTGCCTATATTGACAGGGTGTCCGATTCGGACGGCAATTACCGCTATATCTACGAAAACACGCTGGCGCTTTCGCGGGGCTTTTTGGTGGATAATGACATCGTTTACTGGAATTCCAACAACACTGCCCGCTACGAAAATCCCTTTGAGGTGCAGAACAAATTCGTGGAGTACGCGGTGAACGGCGCACCGGTCTACCATATGCTGACGCCTGTGGTGGAGAGCGCGGACAATATGGAAGTGGAGTTCAACGAGTCATATTTCTACGCTGAATCGGGCGGCGGTTCGGGTTCCTTTACCGCCGTACACATCACGGAAACCGAGGCGCAGTCCTATATCTATGTGGACTGCCGCGCGGCTTCCGGCATTAATGTTTCGATTGACGATTCCAACTGGAGCGTTACGCCTTATGAACCGTACATTATCGACCTCGGACGGCTGGCGGTCGGCACCGAGGTGCGCGTGTCGCTTGACGCGGACGGTACTTGCAGCGGCAATGTCTTCCTCGCGGAGATGGATATTGATGCGCTGTACGCCGCCATCGGCGCGATGGGGGAAAACCAGTGGCAGATCAGCGAATACCGCGACGGCTATTTCAAGGGCAGCATTACCGCCCCGCAGGCGGGCGTGATGTTCACGTCGATCCCCTACAATGACGGCTGGAAGGTGACGGTGGACGGCAAGACCGCCGATGTGGTCACGGTGGGTGACGCGATGATGGGCGTCGTTCTGCCGGAAGGCACCCATGAGATTGTCATGAAGTACCATACCTCCGGTTTACCCATTGGCGTGATTGCCACCTTTGTCGGCATTGCCGCGCTCGTGCTGTGGTCACTGCGCAGAAAGGTGGTTTATCCGCTGCTGCGGGAATATGTCCCCGTGCTGTACCCCTACATCAGGGAAGCGCAGGAGACGGAGCCGGAGAAGGCTTTGACCGATTCACCCGAATCGCATCCGGGAAATGCGGAGGAAGCGGGAAATGCGGAGGAAGCGCCCGCCGGGACGGACCGGGCGGAAACGGCGCTTACCGGGCAGCCTGTTCCGGTGACGGTGGTGGAGGAAACCGCCGAACTGTCGAGGGAATCCTCACAGCAGCCGGCTTCTGAGGGCATTCCTTCTCCGGACAGCCAACCCGCCCGGACGGGCAGGAAGGAGGCAGCCGCGGGCAAAGCCGCCGAAGTCTCACAGGCGGTCAAAGACGCAAACGGCGTGAATGACGCGAAAAACGCGAAAAACGCGAAAGGTACGGAAAGTACGGAAAAAACGGAGAATCCGGGCGTCTTTCAGCCTGTAATGGCATTTGAGGGCGGCGACAGCCAGCCGGACGCTTCCCCGACGGCAGCAGCGCCGCAGCATGGTTCCGACGCGAAGAAGGCACAGGTGCGTCAGGTGACAAAACCGTCGGAAGAACCCAGGTCGTCCGCCAATGCCCGTCCCGGCAGCACTTCCGAGGTGTTCGAGATTACCGAGGACAACCGCGCCGGCAAATAACGGGGAGGATGTCTCAAAAATACAAAATACCTGTTGACAAATCAGGCGACAGGTGCTACAATGAAATTACAAAAGAAACTGTCTTCAGGGCGGGGTGTGATTCCCCACCGGCGGTGATGCAGATGGCGGCGGTGAAAAACCGTGCCGTGTGTTAGTCCGCGCGCGCAAGCTGATTCGGTGTGATTCCGAAACCGACGGTAAGTCGTTGGCTGCCTGCTTTGCAGGTCATGCTGCCGATCAAGTCCGGATGAAAGAAGAGTAGTGCAAGCAAGCTGCCGGGGCATTTGGTACCGATGCCCGACAGACAACACCTGCCTGTACAGCGCCCTGCGGATGATGATTCAGTTCGCAGGGCGCTTTTTCGTTGGCGCGGACAGTTTGCTTTTACCCCTCCTTATTTTTATCATGAAAGGTGTTGTTGTTTTATGCAGTCAAGCAAAATCGAGAGCCAGTCGCAGAAGCGTACCAATCACATCCGCAAAATGGTGATGACCGCGCTCATGGCGGCGCTGTCCTCCGTGCTGATGTTTTTCAGCTTCAATGTGCCGCTGATGCCGTCCTTCATCAAGATGGATCTTTCGGAACTGCCCGCGCTGATTGCCGCCTTTGCCATGGGTCCTCTCAGCGGCGCGGCGGTCTGTCTGGTCAAAAATCTGGTCAATCTCTTTTTCACCACCACAGGCGGCGTGGGAGAGCTGTCCAATTTCCTGCTGGGCGTGTTCTTTGTGGTGCCGGCGGGTATCATCTACCGGCTGCGTCCCCGGCTCAGCGGCGCGGTGATCGGCAGCGTGACGGGCGCGCTGCTCATGGCGGTGCTGAGTGTTTTCAGCAATTATTATGTGGTGTACCCCATCTACACGGCTTTTCTTCCGATGGATGCCATTATCGGTATGTACCAGGCGATTAACCCCTCTGTCAAAAACCTCTGGCAGTGCCTCATCGTGTTCAATATGCCCTTCACCTTTATCAAGGGCATGGTCAGCGCCGTCATCACCATGGCGGTTTACAGGAAGATCACCCCTTTGATCAACGGCAAGGCGTGACGGTTCCGCTTTTTGCCCGTTTTTCTCTGCGTGTCCCCACCCGTCCGGATCGGCGTATCGTTTTCCACCGGAAAACCCGTTCGGACGGGTGGTTTTTTGATGACTTGTCAACGACTGAAAAACGGTTGTATGCTTCAAAAGTACGTTCATTCGCTGAATGACGAAAATATTCGGTTGAAAATTGTAGAAATTTACAAAAATTAAAAGTTTGTTCATAATTTATACATATAAAGGGGGCGCTCTCGTGTTATAATAAGCTTGGAAGATGTTTATTCTTTTTGTTAAATTTGTGTGCAAATTTAACACTTGTTTGTTGCGTTTGTCATTGATATTGAACTGTCATCGAGAGGGAAATTTTTTAAGAGACTGTATGGAATAGGTTGAGACGGATTCGAGTGAAATGGATTAATGCGGGGCATTGTGGCCCGGAAAAGACAAGGAATGAAAAAAACGAAAAATGGAGGTAAGGATTTATGTATTTCAACTATGGAATCGTGGCTGGGACAGACCAGCCCAACTGTATCAGAAGCGGCGATTATAACGGCATCGCTTCGCCCTATCAGTCAGCGGAGCATCAGACAGGCAACTTTACGGATATACGCCATCACGCCCAGAGAGAGCGAATACTCGAGATCGACGATCAGGTGATCGCGGCCACCGAAGAATGCAAGGCGCTTTCCGGCAGCCTGCACACCACCAGCGAAGCGGTGAAGACGTATGTGCTGACCCGTATCAGCGAGCTGAAATCGTCTGTGACGGCACTGGAGCTGGAAAGAAGCCGTCTGCTGGCGATTGCGATGTAATGTCAGGTTAATGAAATATCTTCCGTGCGCGGTCAGCGGATTGACAGTTCGGCGCCGCGATGTTAAAATGATGCATTATGAGCGGTTCTTTGCGCTTGCCCCGATCATTCATTATCAGAGGCAAGGCGGGGAACCGCCTTTTTTTTGTTGAAAACGATTTCTGCGGTTGCATTACGGAGGTGCGTGTGATAAAATAGAAGCAGTCACGATGAATTTATGAGAAAAGCAGGTGCAGGGGTGGACAAATTTGAAACATTAGCGCATTATTTCGGGTATCATTCCTTCCGTGAAGGACAGGAAACGCTGATTGACGGCATTCTGTCGGGCGGCGATGTACTCGGCATCATGCCCACAGGCGCGGGAAAGTCGATCTGTTATCAGGTGCCGGCGCTGATGATGAAGGGGATTACGCTGGTGATCTCTCCGCTTATTTCGCTGATGAAGGACCAGGTCAGCGCGCTGGTGCAGTCGGGTGTGAGCGCCGCCTTTATCAACAGCACGCTCACGCCCCGTCAGTCGGAACTGGCGCTTTATCGCGCCGCTAACGGTATCTATAAGATTATTTATGTCGCGCCCGAACGCCTCGGCACGCCCTCCTTCCTCGAATTTGCGCGCCACGCGGAACTCTCGCTGGTGGTGGTGGATGAGGCGCACTGCGTCTCCCAGTGGGGGCAGAATTTTCGTCCGAGCTATCTGCATATCGCGGAGTTTGTGGCTTCTTTGCCGCAGCGTCCCGTGACCGCCGCCTTTACCGCCACCGCGACCGACAAGGTGCGGCAGGATATCATTCACCTGCTGGGGCTGCGTGCGCCTGCCGTAACCACCACCGGATTTGACCGCCCCAACCTGTATTTTGAGGTGATGAAGCCGAAAGACAAGTTTTCCGCCCTCACTTCCTATCTCTCGCTCAACCGCGGCAAAAGCGGCATTGTGTACTGCGCCACCCGCAAATTGGTGGAGGAAGTGGCGGACCGCCTGAAGGAAGAAGGATGGAACGCGGGCAAGTACCACGCGGGCATGACCGACAGCGACCGCAATGCCGTGCAGGATCTCTTTATCAAGGATGAGGTGCCGGTGATCGTGGCGACCAATGCTTTCGGCATGGGCATTGACAAATCCAATGTTTCCTTTGTGGTGCATTACAATATGCCCAAGAATATGGAAAGCTATTACCAGGAGGCGGGACGCGCGGGACGTGACGGCGAACCTGCCGAGTGCATTCTTCTCTACAGCGGACAGGATGTGAGAATCAACACCTTCCTGATCGAAAAATCCTTTGAAGACAGCAGCGAGTTTGACGAGGACACCGCCGAAACGCTCAAGGCCAACGAATTGGAGCTTCTCAAAAAAATGACCTTCTACAGCACGAGCAAATATTGCTACAGAAAGTTCATTCTGAAGTATTTCGGAGAGCATCCCGCCTTTGAAAACTGCGGCAACTGCTCCAACTGTACGCAGTCGCACACGGATGTGGAATCCCGCGATATCACCATCGAGGCGCAGAAGATTCTTTCCTGCGTCAAGCGCATGAACGAATCGCAGACCAAATGGGTCATTATCGACATCCTGCGCGGTACCCATAACAACCGTGTGGAGATGTGCGGCGGCAGCCGGCAGTCCACCTTCGGCATCATGCAGGAGACGGGTTCCCGCGAGCTGGAAAAGATGATCGACGCCCTGATTGCCGAAAAATATATCGAAGAAGCGGTTGACGGGATATTGCACTGGGGCAGCGCCGCGCGCGGGGTGATTTACAGCGGTATGCGCGTGACGATGAAGGAGCAGGCGGTCAGCGGCACTGACAGGGAAATCAAAAAGGAATCCCAGATCGGACTGCACGCCAATCCCGAACTGCTTGCCCGTCTGCGCGAGCTGCGCCGGGAGGTTGCCAACATGAACGGCGTGCCGCCTTTTGTCATCTTTACCGATGCGAGTCTGCGCGATATGGCGGAGAAAATGCCCACCAACGAGGCGCATTTCCGCACGGTTTACGGCGTCGGCGAGGTCAAGACCGAGAAGTTCGGGCGGCAGTTTATGGAGGAAATCGAGCGCTTCTGCTCCGAAAGCGGCACTGCGCCGAAGGGTTCCGAGACCGGCGGGAAAGAAAAATCATCCCGCCGCCCCAAAAAGCAGCATTTTCGGGCGGAAAAGACCGAAGCCGCACCCAATAAGCCCAATCTCCATCTCGACAAAGGCAGAGACGGGGAGGTGCTTCTGCCGCCCGAGGCAGACAGCGATCTGTTCGCGGCACTGCGGACGCTGCGCGCCGATCTGTCCTCCGATTTCGGCATTCAGTCGCAGTCCCTTGCGAGTACCAACGCGCTGGCGCAGCTCAGCGTCGAGCGTCCCGTGACGCTGCGGGCGCTGGAAAAGATCGGCATTCTGCCGCCCCGTACCGTAGCATACTGCGGCGGCGAAATCGTGCGGACGGTGCGTCATATACTGGAAACCAAAGGACAGCCGCCTGCCGAGGAGTGCGATTGTTCCGTCTGCCCCGACAGTCGGCTGTTAGCGCTTCTGATGAAGTGCCGCACGGAGATTTCAGGGCGCATTTACACGCCGGGCAACCGGATTATCAGTGACGCGACCCTGCGCCATATGAGCGTGGTCAAGCCCGTCAATCGCATCCAGTTGACAGAGATCGTTCATCTGGGACAGGCGAAATGTCTGGTGTTCGGCAGGGCGTTTTTGCGGGTCATCCGCGAATATGTAAATGCGGAAAATATGCCCGACGGCTTTGAGGGAGCGCCCGAAGCCGATCCGGCGCTGTTTGACGCGCTGGCGAAGCTGCGTCATCAGACGGCACAGCGGGAGGATAAATTTGACAGCTCCGTGATGTCGGATTACACCCTGTATGACATTTGCGTCAAACGCCCCCGCAATGAAGAGGATTTCCGCGGCATTTACGGCATCGGCGAGCTGAAAGCCAAAAAATACGCGGCGGTCTTCATCGCCTGCGTGGAAAATTTTGAGAAGAACCGACATTGACGGAAAGGGGAGAGGTTTGTGCCGGAACTGACAGAGGGAAACAAGGAAAACGCCGGACTCGATGAAACATTCATGCGGCTGGCGATGGAACAGGCAAGGCTTGCGGCGGCGGAGGGGGAAGTCCCGGTCGGCGCGGTGGTGGTGAAGGACGGCGAGGTGATTGCCGTGGGACGCAACCGCCGCGAAACAGGCAAAAATGCCCTTGCGCACGCCGAACTGGAAGCGATTGACGGTGCGTGCCGTGCGCTGGGCGGCTGGCGGCTGTGGCAGTGCGATTTATATGTGACGCTCGAACCCTGCCCGATGTGTACCGGCGCGATTATCAACGCGCGCATCCGCCGCCTGGTGTATGGCGCGTCGGATCATAAGGCAGGCTCCTGCGGGTCGGTGGTGAATCTTTTTGAACTGCCCTATAATCACAAGCCCGAAACCGTCGCGGGGTGTCTGGGGGAGGAGTGCGGCGCCATGCTGACGGAATTTTTCCGCCGTCTCCGGCGCGCAAGGCAGTGAGAAGCGGGGTAGCGCAAAACGGAAGGTTGCAACAAAAGAAGCGCGACGGATTATAAAAAAGTTGTAAAAGATGCACTTAAAAATGGCGAAAATAGTAAAAATGTGGTTGCAAAATGCCATGCCGTGTGATATAATTACAACAATAACAGAACAATGCCCCTTACGGTCAAAAGCCATAAGGGGTATTATCCTTATGACGAAATGACAGGCAATCAGGAGGATCGTATGGCACGGAGAAAATCCAATGAAAAAAGCGAGTTCATTACGCACTATGACAATATCCTTCCGCTGCTGAAAAAAATTTTTTTCTATGGCAGCTATTCCTGCGGTGATCTGGTGGCGGAGGATATCTGCGGCAAAACCAAATATTACGAAAGCATGAGAAAGCTGACATATATTTTCGGGGATATGCTGGAGGAACATACCAACAGTGCGGGTGAAAAGACGATGCATCTGCGAACCAACCATTTTGAAAATCCCCACCGCGCTTTTCTCCGCTTTTTTGCGCTCAAGAGCTTTACCTCCATCCGGAAGCTGCTCTATATTTGCTATATTTTGTATCAATTAGGAGAGCGCGGCGCACTTTCACCTGCCGAATT
>CACWOA010000009.1 GCA_902762395.1 uncultured Ruminococcus sp. | reverse complement strand
TCTTTTTCCGGGCGTTTTGTATCTTTGCTTTTTCTTCTTCGCTTATTCTATATTTCACTTTTCATCACCTTTATTATTCTATCACACTCCTTTCGTTTTATCTATCTTTATTTGCAGATTAGTATCAGACAGATCATCCTTCAGCGATCCCAATAGAAAAAAATATCCGCTTTACCGTCCTGTGCGGTGCCTTTGTAAACTTCCGTGTCCAATCCCCCGATGCGAAAGCCGTTTCTGATATAGAATAAACAGGCTCCCGGATTATTGTCCTGCCCTATGGTGTAAATCCCCTGTATCCCGCCTGCACCGCTGTCTCTTTGGCACGTTTCATCAGCTTCTGACCGATGCCCGTTCCGCGTCAGTCGCGGTTTACCTTTAAATCGTGTCCTTGATATAACAAAAAACCTCTCTTGCCTTGACGGACAAAAGAGGTTTTTAACGGTTTGGATGTGCCAATAATCGGAAAATGTGAATGGGAAAATAACAGCGAAGATAATTACCGCTTTTTATAAAGAACAAGCTCCGGGTCGGCCCCCTCTGCGCCGTAAGTGCATACCAGAATAAAATCCATATTGGCAAGCACACCGAAACAGCGTTCTCCGCCGAATTCCGGTTCCAGTTGATTTCCCAGATAAGTCGCCTGGTCATCGAGGAATTTCACCGTCTGTCCGTTTGGCAGCCTGTACTCCAGATTCACATAGCGCCCGACAAGCGCATTCAGCCTTTCCACCTTGGGCATCCCCTCAATGTGAAGGTCGTTGATTTCGTCGATCAATTGCTTTTTGAATTCCTCAAACTGCCCGTTGTCGCTCAGTTCTTCGTATCTCTTCCAGTAATCCAGCGTAGGCAGCAGTTGTTCCATGTAAGCGCGTGCCTGTTCTTCGGAAAAATCGTCGTTTACCATGTGACGGACGCAGACATTGATCAGATCATCCATATCGCTGTAGGTGTAGGTTCCGTCCGCATAGCACCACTTGCAATAATCCTCGTTGCGCGTTCCGTCCTGATTCCGGCTGATGATCGCATCGTCAAGCGGCATTCCGCAGCATTGACAGATGAACTGACGCGGCGCACCAAGCAGCGTATTGATGGAAACGTTGAAAAGCTCCGACAGCCGCTTGAGCGTTTCGGTGTTCGGCACCGTTTCGCCGGTTTCCCAGCGTGACACCGCCTGTCGGGTCACAAAGACCTTTTCCGCCAGTTCGTCCTGCGACAGCCCGTTTTTGGTTCTGAGTTCATAAATGACGTCCTTTGTGTTCATGCAAACACCTCCTGTTTTTATTGTAACGCGGAAGTGTTTTGATTGCAAGCAACCCGCTGTTGCTTTGGAATGTTTATGATAATCGGTTCCGTCAGCTGCCCTCTGTCGGCAGTCTCAACCGTCCAGTTCCAGACGCATGAGGACAAGTTCCTGCCATTTGCCCTCTCTGTTTCGGAATCCTCTGGGGTTCCTGCCGTATTCGACAAATCCGTGTTTCAGATACAGACTGACCGCGGCTTGGTTTTCGGCTACGACTTCCAGCTCCATCTGAAGGTATCCCGCTTCTTTGGCGCAGGCAATGCACGCGGCAGTCAGCGCGCTGCCGATTCCTAAGCGCCAGTATTCTTTCCGCACCGAAATGCCGAATTCCGCCCGGTGTCTTGTCTTTTCGCGGTCGTTGATCAGATGAATCCCTGCGCTGCCGAGCACCTTGCCATCCGCCGCCGCGATGATTTCAATGCTGCGGGCGCTTTGTGTTTTGGAGTCGAGCAGGGCGGCGATCTTGACGAGATCGCGGTTGGCTTCCTCCGGATAGGTCGTCAGGAAGTCCGTTTCCCCGTGCGCTTTCAGAAAATAGTCGAGAAAGCTTTCCGCGTCTGTTCCTTCGGCGTTTCTCAGAACGCACAGCGCTCCGTTTTTTAATGACATGGTCTGATGATAAAGCATGATAAATTCCTCCATTCCCGGATTGGCAGCCATAGAACGGCGGCATCATGGCATGTGCCTGCCTTGGCGGCCTTTGTTTCATTGGGGTTCTGGACACGGTATTCTGTTAATAATCGTTGAAAGAATTCATGATCAAACCCTTTCGATAGATCAGGCTTATATGTTTTGCCATTCAAACAGAACCCGTAGGCATATCCGTTATCGAGCAGTTCTTTCCTGAGCAGTTCGCATATTTCGTGTATCGACATGTTTGTTCCCTCACTGACATCTGACTGATGATGGAATGATTCTACCCGAAATAAATGCATTTGTCAACTGCATAAATAAAAGAAAACCTCTCTTGCCGTCATGACAAAAGAGGTTTTCAATGGCTGCGGAACTAGGATTCGAACCCAGACAAACAGAGTCAGAGTCTGTCGTGCTACCCTTACACAATTCCGCAATATTTTATTTTGCGCCGCTCGGTGCGATCCCCGCAGGCGACTTTTATAATTATAATCGTTTTTTTCATTTTGTCAATAGGTTTTTTCAATTTTTTTTGAATCCTATAAAATAAATGAAAAGCCCGATAAAATTAACAAAAAACTGTTGAATGGTTCTACTCGATACTTTATAATAGAAGCATAGCCGTGTTTCTCGGCAAGACCATGAATTTCGGAGGAAATAATGCTTATGTTTGATATATTTGACAAATGTATCGAGGAAAACAAAAAAACCGTGACCCGCACGCAGGAGGAACTCGAAGCGCGTCTGGGCGAATTGCAGCGCGAGATGAAAGCGGCGGGCATCCCCACCGTCATCGTCTTTGAGGGATGGAGCGCGTCGGGCAAAGGCACCATGATGGGCCGCCTGATCCGTTCGCTCGACCCCCGCGGCTTCAAGGTGTATTCCATGACCAAGCCGACCGACGAGGAAAAGCGCTATCCCAGAATGCGCCGCTACTGGCTGAATGTGCCGCTGAGCGGCAATATTTCGGTCTTTGACCGCAGCTGGTACCGCTGCATTGATTTCAAGGACGGCAAGAAGCTCAAGGAAGAGGACGAGGAAAAAATTTACAGCCTCATCGACTTTGAATCCCAGCTCGCCGCCGAGGGCTATCTGATTATCAAATTCTTCCTGCACATCTCATCCGACGAGCAGAAGAAGCGCTTCAACAAGCTGAAATCGGTAAAATCTACCGCGTGGCGCGTCAAAAAGTCCGATGTGAAGCAGAATGAGAATTATGTCAAGGTCTACCGCATGCTGTGCGAGCTTTTCGACCGGACCGATCTGCCCGGCGCGCCGTGGCACGCGCTCGACACATCCGACAGGGACAACGCCGCCGCACATATGTATTCCATTGTCATTGAAGCGATGGAGCGCGCGCTCGAACAGAAGAGCCGGGGGCTGGCGGTCAATCCCAAGCTGCCCGAAATCACCTCTCCCACCAAGCCGCAGGTTTCCGTCAGTCTGGCGGACGTCGATCTGTCGCTGAAGGTGGAGGACAATACTTACAAAAAACGCCTCAAAAATTTGCAGGAACGGCTTTTCGTGCTGCAAAACGAGCTTTACCGCCGCAGAATCCCTCTGATTATCGCCTATGAGGGATGGGACGCGGCCGGCAAGGGCGGCAATATCCGCCGCATCGCGCAGGCGCTTGACCCGAGAGGCTACGAGGTCATTCCCGTCGGTTCGCCCACGCCGGACGAAAAGAACCGTCATTTCCTCTGGCGCTTCTGGAAGGCGCTGCCCAAGGACGGACACACCGCCATCTTTGACCGCACCTGGTACGGGCGCGTGCTGGTGGAGCGCATCCAGGGCTTTGCCACAAAGGAAGAATGGCAGCGCGCCTATGATGAAATCAACCGTTTTGAATACAGCCTGACCAGCGCGGGTGCGATTGTTGTCAAATTCTGGCTGCACATCGACAGCGACGAGCAACTGGTGCGGTTCACCGCCCGTCAGAACACCCCCTCCAAGCAGTGGAAAATCACCGACGAGGACTGGCGCAACCGCGCGAAATGGGGCGATTATGAGGTCGCCGTCAATGAGATGCTCGAAAAAACCAACACGCCCGAAGCGCCGTGGGTGATCGTGGAATCCAATGATAAGAAATACGCCCGTCTGCGCACGCTCGAGGAAGTGATTGCCCTCATCGAAAAGCGTCTGGCACAAAAGGACGACTGACAGCACCATGCGTGCCAACCTGAAATGTAACAATTAAACACTTGTATTTCGCCGTCTGATTTGCTATACTGAAGTATCACGATATTCCGATATCACGATATTCCGATATCCCGATATCTCGATATCTCCGCGTATAGCAAATTGGGGGGCGATTTTTTTGGCGCGTCTGGCCAATCGAAAAAAATATCAGAAAAAGCGCGAGACCTTTTTGCAATTCTACAACCGAACCTGCGACAAGGTGTTCGCCTATGCCTTTGAAAAATGCCTCAATCATGACGACACCATGATCGTCTGCCGCGAGGCGTATATTGATATGTATTTTGACATCTCCACCCTCCGCAGCGCTCCCGGTGTGGATTATTGGCAGCGCAAGCAGGTGGACAGGACCATGCGGTATCTTGTACGCAAGGACCGGCTTTCGCTGATACACGAAAAAACCCTGGCGGATATTCCCGATACACTCACCGCGGATGAAAAGGAAGAACTGTGGCGGCGCATCAACCGCACGATTGACATTGACCCGTGGCGCCTGGTGCCGGTTCCCGGCAAATCGGGCATACTGACGGTGCTGTTCGATCAGGCAGCGTCCGATATGAGCTACATGGGTCTTCCCGATATTGTCAGGATGGCGGGCATTACACTGATGACGCTGGCTGTCATCGGAGGCGGCGTGTTCGGTCTGTATTATTTTGTCCTGCGCGGCGGTTCGGGCGGCGTGGAGGATATGGAGGAAATCTTTCTCGATGAGCGCAGCTATACCCAGTACGACGAACAGTCCAAGGTACGGGTGAGCGACGAGGAGATCAGCGAACTCATTAAGGACGCGTTCGGGGGGCTGGAGGATGAAGGCGGTCTGAGCGGCAACGCCGCCGTGGCACGCAATTCCGCCAAGGAACCGACCTATACCAACAGCGACGAGATCAACCAGCAACTCAAAGCCATTGTGGAAGAAACCGTCAGCAAGGACATGAGCGACAACGAGATTTTATGGGCTTTGTATTCCTATGTCGGCACGCATACCCGCTATGAGACAGTGAAAGACCGTACCGAGGATGATTTAAAGCTGCTGCGTCACTACTTCCAGTCGCAGACGGGCGACAGCCGCCATTATGCCGCGCTTTTCACGGCGCTGTGCCATGCCGCGGGCTATGACTGCGAGATGATGAAGGGGCGCTTTGTGCTGAATGCCGACACCGAGTTCCGCCGCGACATCCTGCACTACTGGAACCGTATGCGGCTCAACGGCATGTATTACTATTTCGACTGCGAAGCCGACAGCGATCAGTTCGGCACGCAGGTACGCGAGTATTATTTTATGGTCACCGACGGCAACGCCAAATGGTCGGTCTGGAACAGAGATCATGAGGGCGGCGCGGCAGTGGAATAACGAATAAAGAAAAAGGTTGGATTGACAATGAGCGAAGAAAAGACCACCGAAAGCACAGAGCGCACCTATGAAGAATCCATGGCGCTGGTAAAGGAATTGCAGCGCATTACGCTGGCGATGCTCAAGGACATCGACAAGGTCTGCACCGAATACGGCATTCCCTATTACCTGGGAGAGGGGACCATGCTGGGCGCGGTGCGTCACAAGGGATTTATCCCGTGGGACGACGACATCGACCTGCTGATGATGCGGGAGGATTACGAGCGCTTTTTGCAGATTGCCCCCAAGGCGATGGGGGACAAATACGAGATACAGCATTACACCACCATGGAAAACTGCTGGACGCCGCTGATGAAGGTGCGGCTTATCACCGACGACCCGCGGTTCCGCCAGTCGCATATCGCCCATGTCACCTCCAACAACGGTCCCATGATCGACATTTTCCCCCTCGACAATGTGCCGAAGCTGTCCTCCTTCGGGCAGACGGTGCAGGGGACAATGGCGAGGATTCTGCGCGGCACGCTTTCCCAGAAGATGAAAACCGCTGAGGACGACACCTTTCAGAAGAAGGTGCTGCGTTTTGCGTCGCATTTCGTCACGCGGGATTTCCTGTACAAATGCATTAACAGGAATTATCTCAAATATAACAGCCCGGACAATGAATATATCGTCTGTCTGGCGAGTTATTACAAGGTGCAGAAGGAGACGTTTCCCAAAGAGGCGTTCGGAGAACCCGTGCGCGTTCCCTTTGAGGACGGGCTTTTCCCCGTGCCGCAGGATACCGACCTGATTCTCACCACCATCTACGGCGACTACATGACCCCGCCGCCGCCCGAAAAACGCGTGATTAAACATCATTTTTAATGCTGGCGGTCAAATAATCATTGCAATGCGCTGTTGTTTTTGGTAGAATAATAAGGGAGAGAAACAAGGGAGGCGATGGCATTGAATGAGGAAGAAAAGCAGCGGCGAAAAGAAGAATTTTACCGCAAAAGTTTAGAGAGAATCAAACGGTTCCGATTGCTGGACGACACGTTTTTTACGGTCTGTTTTGAAGGCGACGGCGCGTGTACCGAATTGGTGCTGCGTATTCTGCTGGGACGGGACGATCTGAAAGTGCTGGAAAACAAGACCCAGTTTTCCGTCAAAAATCTCTACGGGCATTCGGTGGTGCTGGATGTACTGGCGACCGACAGCACAGGGCAGACATACAATATTGAGGTGCAGCGCGCCGACAAAGGGGCGTCCCCACGGCGTGCGCGGTACAACAGCAGTCTGCTGGACGGTCATATTCTGGTGGAAGGGGACGCATACGACAGGTTGCCCGAAACCTATGTCATCTTCATCACGGAAAACGATGTGCTGGGCAAAGGGCTGC
Organism: uncultured Ruminococcus sp.; assembly: GCA_902762395.1. GTDB lineage: Bacteria > Bacillota > Clostridia > Oscillospirales > Acutalibacteraceae > RUG762. The sequence goes on along the minus strand of CACWOA010000009.1, from coordinate 20,129 downwards.
CGCTTTACCGCATTGAGCGTATGATCGTGGGAACCGACAATGAATTCGGTGACGGTTCGCATATTCTGTATGTGGATGCGTCGCACACGGATGAATCCGCTGTCGGCAGACTCATGCACGACTTCCGCTGCGCCGAGCCGGGGCAGATGCATTATGCCGTGCTGGCGGAAAGAGTGCGTTATTTTAAAGAGGACAGGAAAGGAGTCAGCTTTATGTGCAGGATTATGGAAGAAGTGAAAGCAGAAGGCTTTGAGGAAGGTCGCGAGGAAGGCTTTGAGGAAGGTCGCGAGGAAGGTCGCGAGGAAGGTCGCGAGGAAGGTCGCGAAGAAGAAAGAGAACTGGCAATAGCGCGGGCAAGAGAAAACGCAAGGCAGCAGGCAATGGAAATGATAGAGGACGGCGTGCTTTCGCTTGAAAAAATCAGTCAGTTTTCCAGATTGCCCTTAGACGAAGTCAAAGCGCTTGCCGCCGCGCTGTAAATTCATCAATAAAATATCCGCCATCCTTCAGGAAGGGTTCCGCCGCTTTCTGAAGGATTTGCTGTGATTGTGGGAGATGTTGTTGTTATGAGTTTTGTGGGTAAAATCAAAAAATCCGTTAAAAATGCCGCGACGATTGCGTTGGGAGCGCAGTATGCCCGTTATTATAAGAAGAACACCGTGAAAGAGAACGTGATCTTCTACTGCGCGCATTACGGTTCGGGGATGCTGTGCAGTCCTTACGCGATTTTCCGCGGGCTGATGGCTTCGGGCGAATTTGACCGATACGAACATATCTGGCAGATCAACGACCCGGAGGAACGGGCGCTGCTGGAAGCGGAATACGGCGGGTGCGGCAACGTGAAATTCGTCGCTAAAAACAGCGGCGCTTATTTTGACGCGCTGACAAGCGCGAAATACCTCATCAACAATGTCAATTTCCCGTTTTATTTTACCAAGAAGCCGGAGCAGGTCTATGTCAATACCTGGCACGGCATTCCCCTCAAGACGCTCGGCTACGACCTGCCGGACGGCAAATACAGTGTGCGGGGTACCATGCACAATTTTTTGCAGGCGGATTACCTGATTTCCCCCTGCCGGTTTATGACGGGGGTTTTTCTGGATTCCTACAAGCTGCGGGGTCTTTATGAGGGAAAGATGACGGAATGCGGCTATCCCCGTAACGACCTCATTCTCTCTACCGACCGGGACTATATTATTGACAAGCTGTTCGACCACAACACCGTGGTGGACGAGAGCCGCAAGATCATTCTCTACGCGCCGACGTGGAAGGGCGCCGATGTGGAAAAAGCGGAGAATGACATCGCGCGATATGACGAATTCTGCGATTACCTCGCCGATCACATCGACATGACGCAGTACCAGCTATTGATTAAGCCCCATCCCGCCGTTTACAAAAAGCTCACCAAGGAACAGCGCGAGAGCGGCCGGTATATTTCGCAGAGCGTGGAAATCAATGAAATTCTGTCCATCACCGATCTGCTGGTGTCGGATTATTCCAGCCTGTTCTTTGACTTTCTGATGACCGACCGCCCCATTTTATTTTACATACCCGACGCGGCGGAATATATGGAGCAGCGGGGCGTTTACTTTGGGCTGGATGAGCTGCCGGGTCCCTATTCCGGAGATATGGGCGATATCGCGGATTGGATCAACGACGCGCCGCATCTGCGGGAACGCTTTGCCGACCGCTACGACAAAATGAAGGCGTGGGCTTGCGAATTTGACGACGGCAGCGCTTCGCAGCGCGTCATCGACGCGGTGTTCCACGGCGACGAATCCACCTGCCGCATGGTGCGGGGGATTACCGAAACCAAGAAGAAAAAACTGCTCATCAACGGCGGCAGCTTTGCCATGAACGGCGTGACCACCACGCTTCTGACGCTGCTGGATCTGATCGACTACGATGAATATGACATCACGCTGCTGATTGTGGATGACGAACGCAGCATGCCGAGCATCATGAAAGTCAATGACAAGGTGCGCACACTCTGCCGCTGCGGTCAGATTCCCTTTACCGTGCGGGAGCTTTTCCTGCATAAGAAAATCATTCAGCACGGCGTGGCAAGTCAGGAAATGTATCGGGAACTGCTGACCGACAGCGCCTACCGGCGCAATTACACCCGCTGTTTCGGTCATTCCCGTTTTGACGCGGTGATCGACTTTTCGGGCTACGGTGTGACCCAGCCGCTGACGCTTATACAGTGCGAGGGCGCACGGCGGGTGATCTGGCAGCACAACGACCTTTACCGCGACCTCAACAACAAAGCCAAGCGCCGCACCAAGTCCTATCGCCGCAAGAGTGCCACCACACTGGAGGCGCTGCTGACGCTGTATCCGCTCTTTGACAAAGTAGTTTCCTGCTCCGAAGGCGCGATGGAGGTCAACCGCGAAAACCTCGCCGCGCCGGACACTTACGACAAATTTACTTTCTGCACCAATCCTCTCAACGTGTCGCGTGTGCGAACCTGTCTGGAAAATGCCGTGTATGAGGACGGCGATTTCATCGACTGCCCCGGCACTGACCGCGAGAAGCGGGTAAAGGCTCCCACCGAAAATCACGTCAATTTTGTGACAATGGGGCGTTTTTCGCCGGAGAAGAATCACATCGCGCTGATAGAAGGGTTTGCAAAACTTTGCGCCGAACGCCCCGACTGCCGCCTCTACATCATCGGTGACGGTGCGCTGCGGGGTGATTACGAGGCGAAAATCGAAGAATCAGGGCTGACGGACAGCGTGGTGCTGACAGGGCAGATGGACAATCCCTTTGGCATCATGCGCAAGTGCGGGTGTTTCATTCTGCCGTCGCTCTATGAGGGTATGCCGATGGTGACATATGAGGCGCGGGAACTGGGCATGGCGATCATTCTGAGCGATTTCAGCACCGCGCTGTCGGTGTGCCTGCCGGACGGACAGCTTTACACGGGACATTCCGCTGAGGAATTGTACGCGGCGATGAAGCAGTTTGCGGACGGCCGTTTTAAAGCGACCTATACTTTTGACGCGGAAGCGCTCAATCAAAAGGCGCTTCGGGAATTTGACACGGTGGTGGGATAATGCGCTCACGTTCGTTCGCTAAGTGAATAAAGAATAACGAATAGAGAAGAATGAAGGAGCGCAAAGCGCTGAATCTATTTTTTTCTGTTTTTCAAGGACGAATGGCATTCCTTTTTATTTGCACTGCGCTCATAAATTCCGGTTTATCAAAAAAACATCCCGGATCATCAAAAGGAGAATATCACAATGGTTCAATCGGAGACGAGTCCCGAGAGAGAACCCGCTCTGCCTCGGCTGACAGCGGTGGCGGATATCGGGCATGCCGCGCTGTCGGAAAGCGGGAAGCATTGGGTCTGCGGGATGTATTTCCTGCTGGACGGCAAGACCTATCCGTCACACCGGTGGCATGATTTTGCCGACGTGCTGCTCCCTTGGTGGCTCGCGGAATGTTCACAGAAGAAACGGACCTATCGCTTCCGCTTCATGGACGGACCGTATGAGATGACCGTCACCGATCTGGGCGGCGGTCGGATGGAAGCATGCTTTGACGGACAGACGGCGGTATGCAGCGGTCAGCGGCTGACGGGCAGCATAGTGGATGCAGCCAAAAGGCTGCTGGAGCAATATGAAGCGACCGGCTTCGATGAGGAAGCGGCGGCAGCGCTGCGCCGCGCCATCCGGAACGCGGAATGAAATTATAATATAATAACGATGTAAAAAATCGAATCGTTTTTGTTTATTTTGACAATGGATTTTTCTTTTCATATAGAATATAATATTATTAGTATCTTGTAAGATGCGAAATTTAATAGTAATCCCGTAGCAGTAGTTCCCCCACCATCAGAGGAGTAACGAGACTACGGGGTTTTTAGCATGGGGAGGAGAATAATTAATGAACAAATATGATGTCAAAACGGCTATATTGGTAGACGGCGGTTTTTATCGACGACGCGCGTATTATTATTGCGGCGAAAAAAGCCCGGAAGAAAGGGCGGAGGAATTATATGCCTACTGTATGAAGCTGCTTCATGATAAATCGGATTTGACTGACGCCGATTTAAAGTTAAACATTGAACAAAAGGGCGTTGATATGAGAATAGGCATTGATATAGCATCACTGGCCTATAAAAAACTGGTAAACCAGATTATTCTGATTTCGGGAGACAGTGATTTTGTTCCGGCAGCCAAACAGGCAAGACGAGAAGGAATTGACTTTATATTGGCGCCGATGGGAGCAACAATCAAGGCGGATTTGTTTGAACATATAGACGGTCTAAAAAATATGACCATGCAGGTTGAAGCGGTTAAAATGGAGGAATAACAATTTTTTCCGAAACGCTTGACAAAAGCCCTGGTTTTGTGCTAAAATAAAAAACTGTGGCGCAAGCAAATGTAAATTTATTTTTAATTCGTCAAATGCCTTATTTTTGGGGCTGTGCGCGGAATGTTTTTGTTGTCAATGACGTATCCGCGGCGCGTTTGCCACGTTGTCCCGGCGCGTTTCTTTCGGGAAATGTGCCTTGACATATATTTTTTACACTTTTTATTTTTCGCGTATGGAGGTGAAATGAATGCCCACGTTTAACCAGCTCGTAAGAAAAGGACGTCAGGACGTTGAGAAGAAGGCGAAGGCTCCTGCTCTCTTGAAGGGTCTGAACACCAAGAAGAGAGTGATGACCGATCAGAATTCTCCGCAAAAGCGCGGTGTCTGCACATCTGTCAAGACCGCGACCCCGAAGAAGCCGAATTCGGCTCTCCGTAAGATCGCCAGAGTGCGTCTCTCCAACGGCATCGAAGTCACTGCTTACATTCCCGGTGAAGGTCACAACCTTCAGGAGCACAGTGTTGTTCTGATCCGCGGCGGCCGTGTTAAGGATCTCCCTGGTGTGCGTTACCACATCATCAGAGGTACTTTGGATGCACAGGGTGTTGCCAAGAGAATGCAGGCTCGTTCCAAGTACGGTGCAAAGCGCCCGAAGGCAGGCGCAAAGAAGTAATTCACTTCTTTGAAAACCGATGGCTCCGCTTTCGGTTGTCTTCATTGTTTGAATTGACTTTATTACTAACGGCTGCAAATCAATGCGGCGGTGTTTTATATAAAGCGGCTCACCGCATGGCGGGGAGCTGCCATAAAATGCCTCTTGCATTGGCCTGCGGGAGTAAGTCACTTTCGAGTACCTATGATATCATCCAAATCTAATGAAGGAGGGAAGACAAAGTGCCAAGAAGAGGTTCCATAGCAAAACGCGACGTTTTGCCCGATCCCATTTACAATTCCAAGATTGTTACCCGTCTGGTCAACAACATCATGCTTGACGGCAAGAAGGGTGTTGCTCAGAAAATTGTTTACGGTGCTTTTGAAATTGTCGGCGAAAAGAGTGGTAAAGATCCGCTCGAAGTTTTTGAAGCCGCAATGGAAAACATTATGCCTTTGCTCGAAGTCAAGGCTCGCCGTGTCGGCGGTGCGACCTACCAGGTTCCGATCGAGGTTCGCCCCGAAAGACGTGAGACACTCGGTCTGCGCTGGCTGACCAAGTATGCCCGTCTCCGCAGCGAGAGAACCATGAAGGAACGCCTTGCCAACGAGATTCTCGACGCTGTCAACGGCAGCGGTGCCGCCGCCAAGAAGCGTGAAGACACGCACAAGATGGCAGAGGCCAACAAGGCATTCTCGCATTTCAGATGGTAATTGCCTTTCGGCTTGCCTTCTGAATCTTCCGCATCCGTTTGCTGCACGTCAGGCGGTGCGGGGAACCTCTCTGAATCCGCAGGGATTCGGAGTGAAAACATTCGGATTTCTATGTAAAAAAATGAGGAGGACATTATGCCAAGACAGGTTTCATTGGAACAGACCCGTAATATTGGTATCATGGCTCACATAGATGCAGGTAAAACCACCACCACCGAGCGTATTCTGTATTACACCGGCGTCAATCACAAGATCGGTGAAACACATGACGGCGCTTCTACGATGGACTGGATGGTACAGGAAAAGGAGAGAGGTATCACCATTACCTCCGCCGCTACCACCTGCTTCTGGAAGGACGCCAACAAGAAAGACGTTCGTATCAATATTATTGACACCCCCGGCCACGTTGACTTTACTGTTGAAGTTGAGCGCTCCCTGAGAGTTCTCGACGGTTCGGTTACGGTGCTGTGTGCCAAGGGCGGCGTTGAGCCTCAGTCGGAAACAGTCTGGAGACAGGCTGATAACTACAAGGTTCCTCGCATGGTTTACGTCAACAAAATGGACATCATGGGCGCCGATTTCTATCGCGTCGTCGACATGATGAAGGACAGACTCAAATGTAACGCCGTTCCGATCCAGCTTCCCATCGGCTCTGAGGACACCTTCAAGGGTCTGATCGATCTGGTCGAGATGAAGGCTTACATCTACAACAACGATCTGGGCACCGACATTTCCGTCGAGGACATCCCCGAGGATATGAAGGAGCTTGCACAGAAGTATCACGACGAACTGATCGAGCATGTAGCCGAGCAGGACGAGGCGCTCATGGAGAAGTATTTCGAGGGTGAAGAACTCACCATCGACGAAATCAAGAGCACCATCCGCAAGTCCACCATTGCCAACACCATGGTGCCGGTTACCTGCGGTACTTCCTACAAGAACAAGGGCGTGCAGAAGCTGCTTGACGCGATTGTCGCGTATATGCCGGCTCCGACCGACGTTCCCGCCATCAAGGGTATCGACCCCAAGACCGACGAGGAAACCGAGCGCCATTCTTCCGATACCGAGCCGTTTGCCGCGCTTGCTTTCAAGATCGCGACCGACCCGTTTGTCGGTAAGCTCTGCTTCTTCCGCGTTTACTCCGGTAAACTTGAAAAGGGCAGCGCCGTTTACAACTCCACCAAGGATAAGACCGAGAGAATCGGTCGTATCCTTCAGATGCACGCCAATGACCGTAAGGACATCGACGTGTGCTACGCGGGCGACATCGCCGCCGGTATCGGTGTCAAGTACACCACCACAGGCGATACCTGGTGCGATGAGGCACATCCGGTCATCCTCGAATCCATGGAATTCCCGGAGCCTGTTATCCGCGTCGCCATCGAGCCCAAGACCAAGGCCGGTCAGGAAAAAATGGGTATTGCGCTGGCCAAGCTGGCGGAAGAAGACCCGACCTTCAAGGCCTACACCGATGAAGAAACCGGTCAGACCATCATCGCCGGTATGGGTGAGCTTCACCTCGAAATCATCGTTGACCGTCTGCTCCGCGAATTCAAAGTCGAAGCCAACGTCGGCGCGCCGCAGGTTGCCTACAAGGAAACCATCCGCAAAGCCGCCGATATCGACCACAAGTTCAAGAGACAATCCGGCGGTTCCGGTCAGTACGCGCACGTCAAGCTCAAAGTCGAGCCGAACGAGACCGGCAAGGGCTACGAATTCATCAATGCCGTTACGGGCGGTACCGTTCCGAAGGAATACATTCCGGCGGTTGACGCAGGTGCGCAGGGCGCTCTGCTGACCGGTATCCTCGCAGGCTACAACGTCGTTGACGTCAAGGTTACGCTGTACGACGGTTCCTATCACGAAGTTGACTCCTCCGATATGGCGTTCAAGATCGCCGGTTCGCAGGCTGTCAAGGAGGGTCTCAAGCAGGGCGGTTCCGTCCTTCTCGAACCCATCATGCATGTGGTTGTCACCGTTCCCGAGGACTACATGGGCGACGTAATCGGCGACCTCAACTCCCGCCGTGGTCTGATTCAGGGCATGGAAGCCGTTTCCGGCGCACAGCAGATCAACGCGATGGTGCCGCTTTCCGAGATGTTCGGTTACGCGACCGACCTGCGTTCCAAGACACAGGGACGCGGCAACTACTTCATGGAGCCTTCTCACTACACCGAGGTTCCGAAGTCTGTCGCTGAAAAGATCATTGCTGACAGAGCCAGAAACAACGGCTGAGTCTGACGAAATTTATATTTGACAACAATAAAGTAAATTTTCGTTAAAATTTTTAAAAAACATATTGCATTTTTCGCAGTATGTGCTATTATAATCATATCATTTCACTTATTAAAGGAGGAAACTTCCCATGGCAAAGGAAAAATTTGAAAGAACTAAGCCCCATGTCAACATTGGTACGATCGGTCACGTTGACCATGGTAAGACCACTCTGACCGCTGCGATTACCAAGGTTCTCGCTATGAAGGGTGACGCCGCATTCGTCGATTACGCAAACATCGACAAGGCCCCCGAAGAGAGAGAAAGAGGTATCACCATCAACACCGCTCACGTTGAGTATGAGACCGACAAGCGTCACTATGCTCACGTTGACTGCCCCGGTCATGCTGACTACGTCAAGAACATGATCACCGGTGCTGCTCAGATGGACGGCGCTATCCTCGTTGTTTCCGCGGCAGACGGTCCTATGCCCCAGACCCGTGAGCACATCCTGCTCTCCCGTCAGGTTGGCGTTCCCTATATCGTTGTTTTCATGAACAAGGCTGATCAGGTTGACGATCCCGAGCTTCTCGAGCTCGTCGAGATGGAAATCCGCGACCTTCTGAACGAGTACGAGTTCCCGGGTGACGATGTTCCGATCATCACCGGTTCCGCTCTGGCTGTACTCGAGTCCGATTCCATCATGGATGCTGTTGACGATTATATCCCCACTCCTGAGAGAAAGGCTGACCAGCCCTTCCTCATGCCCATCGAAGACGTCTTCACCATCACCGGTCGTGGTACTGTTGCTACCGGCAGAGTTGAGCGTGGTCATCTGAACCTCAACGAGGAAGTCGAAATCGTTGGTCTGTCCGACGAGAAGAGAAAGACCGTTGTTACCGGTATCGAAATGTTCCGCAAGCTCCTCGACTATGCTGAGGCTGGCGACAACATCGGCGCTCTGCTCCGTGGTATCCAGAGAACAGACATCGAAAGAGGTCAGGTTCTTGCAAAGCCCGGTTCCATTCATCCGCACACCAAGTTCCATGGCCAGGTTTACGTTCTGACCAAGGACGAAGGCGGCCGTCATACCCCGTTCTTCAACAACTATCGTCCTCAGTTCTATTTCAGAACCACTGACGTTACCGGCGTTATCTCCCTGCCCGAAGGCACCGAGATGTGCATGCCCGGCGACAACGTCGAGATGGACGTCGAGCTCCTCAAGGAGATCGCTATCGAGGAAGGTCTCCGCTTCGCTATCCGTGAAGGCGGTCGTACCGTCGGTTCCGGTGTTGTCACCGCGATCAACGGCTAATTCCTTGCCCCTGACTTGTTCCGCATAAGCGAAACGTCACTGCCGAAAGGCACCCTGATGCTTTGGAGAAAAGGCGACGTAAGATCGTAATAAGCATTTACGTTTGGCAATCGTTTGGTATTCAATCCCATCAGTTTTTATATTTATCCGCCTGCGGTATCGAAGAAAGATATCGCGGGCGGATTTTTTTGCGATAACATGCAATATATACTTTACAAAACGACATATATATATTACAATAAAGTGGTCGGAGGTGAAATATGAAAAACAAAAAAATGATCATGGCGCGGCTGGAGCGCGATTTATCCCAAGCTGAATTAGCGAAAGCCGTAGGCGTGAGCAGGCAGACCATCGGTCTGATCGAGTCGGGGGACTACAACCCGACTTTGAAGCTTTGCAAGGCGATTTGTGTGGCATTGGGAAAGACGCTGGACGAATTGTTCTGGGAAAATTGAAAGGAGCTATCTGGAATGGACGAAAGACAAAAGAGCGCCGTCAGTGCGGCAATGGCAAAGGTGCTGGTGATTTTATATATCGGCGTGGTGATCGTGGGTGTGATGAAATTTGTGACTAATTTCCGAATCGTCGATTGCCTGTGGGAAATGGCGACGGCAGTGGCTGTGCCGTTGTTGGTGTTATTATTCACACACAGACGAAAAAGGACGGTATTCCCCATGAGCTTGGCGGGGCTGGCGATTTCACCCGACAGGACGAAGGAGGCAAAACGCGGCAGAGTGAAGGCGTATTTGCTTGACAGTCTGCAATTTTCGCTGACGATGACGGCGATTCAGGTGGTATGGGCAGCGTGGCAGGCACTTCGCGCAAACGGCATGCGTTTGTCTGTGTGGAGTGATGTACTGAGAGCGATCCCCCAATGGCTGGGCGATTGCGGTGTCTGTTTTATTGTATTTTTGGCACTGGATACGGTTCTTTATGAATGGAAATCACGCAGATATTGCAGAGAAAATCAGGAATATTTGATATGATGAAAGAAAATAAGACGGAAAATATTGAATATGCGTGGCTGCACCGCTTGTATCATGAAAAACGGGAAGAAAAAACCGATTTTATTGCCAAGCTGGCGCGGACGAAGGAAATGCAGCGGCTGAAATACGTTGGCATGAACTGCGGCTGCGAATATGTAGCGCTTCACGCGGAGGATATGTGCCGCCGTTACACGCGCTTTGAACACAGCGTCGGTGTGGCGCTGATCGTGTGGCATTTTACCCACGATGTCAAGCAGTCGGTGGCGGGACTGTTTCACGATATCAGCACGCCCGCCTTTGCGCATGTGGTGGATTTTTTCAACGGCGATCACATGACGCAGGAATCCACCGAGGAACCTACCGCCGCCATGATAGAAAATTCGCCGGAGATTCAGACCATATTGGCGCAATTGGGGCTGACAACCGCCGATGTGTGCGATTACCACCGCTACCCCATCGCGGACAATGCCTCCCCGCAGTTGTCGGCGGATCGGCTGGAATACACGCTGGGCAATTTCATCCAATACGGTGTGACGGATAAAGCGCATATCAAAAAATTTTACCGCGCCATTTCGGTGGGCGAAAATGAACACGGCGAGCCGGAACTGGTGTTTATGGACAAGGCGATGGCGGAGGAATTTGCCCTTTGCTCCATGCAGTGCGCCTATGTCTATATTTCCGCGTCCGACCGCTTCACCATGCAGTTTCTTGCCGACGGGCTGAAAAGGGCGGCGGCAAAAGGCTTGCTGACGGTAGACGATCTCTACACCACCGAGGAAAACGTCATTGAAAAACTGCAAGGAACCCCGGAAACGGCGGCTTTCTGGCAGGAATACACGCAGATTCGGGAGGTAAGAAATACGCCGGAGAAGGTCGAAGGACAATACGGCGTGCAGGTCAACGCCAAACGCCGCTATCTTGACCCCTATGTGCCAGGTATGGGTCGCGTGACGACATGGAGCGAATCCTATCGCGCGGCGGTGGAGGCGTTTTTATCCGTCAGTTTTGCGGGATGGCTCAGTATCGCACAATAAAAAATCCGGACGAACGTCGAAACAGACATCCGGACGGATTTTTTTGTTGAGCAAAAATCGAAAGAAACGGCTCTACAAAAAGCATACAGCCATCTTACGCCGTTAAAAAATTTCGTGTATGGCGTGGGTAGGACAGTTTTCAATGCAAAGTCCGCAATTCATGCAGTTCTCGCGATCGACATGAGCGACAAAATTTTCCACCTTGATAGCGCCTGTGGGGCAGTTCTTCTCACATTTCATGCAGCCGATGCAGCCGACGCGGCAGTTTTTCCGCGTGACGGAGCCTTTGTCGTGATTGGCGCACATAACCTGTGCCGCTGCCACGCGGTCAGTGATTTCGATGAGCTGCTTGGGACAGACTTTGGCGCATTTGCCGCAGCCGACGCAAAGGTCGCGGTCTACAATGGCAATTTCGTTGCAAAGCTCGATGGCGTGGTATTCACATTCCTTGGCGCAGTCGCCCAGACCGATGCACCCGAAGCGGCAGGTATTCATGCCGCCGTAGAGCAGCGCCGCCGCCGCGCAGGATTCAAAGCCCGTGTAGTCCATTTTGACGGTGGTGTTGTCGCAGGTGCCGAGACAGCGCACAATCGCCGCCTTGGACGTGACTTCTTCCGCGTCCGTGCCGAGAATGGCGGCGCATTCCTCCGCGACCGCCTTGCCGCCCACGGGACACAGCCCCACCTTGGATTCGCCTTTGGAGAGCGCCGCCGCGTAGCCCGCACAGCCCGAAAAACCGCACGCACCGCAGTTCGCGCCGGGAAGCGCCTGCATGAGCTGCTCCGCCGTTTCGTCGGTCGGCACCGCCATGATGAGGGAGGCGGCCGACAGTCCCAGTCCCGCGATCAGACCGATGGCGGCGACAATCAGGACAGGTATCAGGATATTCATAAGCATTTACCTCTGTTGAAAGTAATCATACCACGCCCGCAAAGCCCAGAAAGGACATGGCCACGAGCGAGGCGGCGATCAGTGTGATGGGAAGTCCCTGCAGCGTTTCGGGAATGTCACACAGTTCCATGCGTTTGCGGACTCCCGCAAAGATCGCCATAGCGACCAGAAATCCCAGACCCGAACCGAAGGCGCAGAACAGCGCATAGCAATAGCCCTCGCCAAAGCCGTAGGACGCGCTGCCGAAGTCCTCGGTCACAAGAATCGTGCAGCCCAGCACCGCGCAGTTGGTGGTGATGAGCGGCAGATAAACACCCAGCGACGCGTGCAGCGCGGGCATATGTTTTTTGAGTACGATTTCCACGAGCTGCACCAGCGCCGCGATAATGAGGATGAATACCACGGTTTGCAGGTATTCCAGTCCCAGTTGCTCCAGAACAAAGCGCTGGATGGGATAGGTGACGGCGGTCGCCAGCACCATGACAAAGATGACGGCGGCGCTCATGCCCATCGCGGTATCAAGCTTCTTGGAAACACCGAGGAAGGGGCAAATGCCGAGAAATTTGGAGAGGACGTAATTGTCGGTAAGAATGCCCGCTAAGATCACGGTGACAATGGTTTTCACAAAAGTCATACGTTTCTGCCTCCTTGCTCCGCCGCGCCGTGATTGGACGCGCTATGTCCCGTCACGGCATGACCCGACAGGCTGCACGTTGCGGCGGCGGGACAGTCGCCGCAGCCGTTGCGCACGGGGAGTTCCTTCTTCCTGCTGAGTCGGTTGGCGGCGGCCATCAGCATGCCAAAGACGAAGAAGCCGCCGGGCGCGAGACTGAAAAAGAGGATGGGCTGCATCATGCCGCCCTCAGAAAGAAGCGGGAGCTTTACGCCAAAGAGCGTTCCCTCGCCGAGTGCCTCGCGTATGATCCCCATGCAGAGAAGCGCGGCGGTGAAGCCCGACCCCATTGCCAGTCCGTCAAGGGCGGAGAGGGCAGGCGCGTGCTTGCTGGCGTACATTTCAGCGCGCCCTAAGATGATGCAGTTGACCACGATAAGCGGCAGATAAATGCCGAGCGATTCATCCAGCGCGGGGGCAAATGCCTTGACCAGCATTTGTACGATAGACACAAAACCCGCGATCACCGTGATGTAGGCGGGAATGCGCACCTTGTCGGGGATGATGCTGCGCAGCAGCGAGATGACGGTGTTGGAGCAGATCAGCACCAGCGTGGCGGCAATGCCCATGCCGATGGCGTTGGAAGCGACGGTCGTGACGGCGAGCGTCGGACAGGTGCCAAGCACCAGCCGCAGCACGGGATTTTCGACAATCACACCGCGCTTCATGGCGGATTTGAATGTCTCCCCGCCGGAGCGTTCGGATGATTTTCCCGCCTGACAGGGAACCTGATCGGCGGAAGCGTTCCGGCATTGTCGGACGCAGATGTTATACTGGCGGCATCTGTGTCAGCGGACTGCCGACCAACGGATATGGTTTTCTTTGCCATGTTACTCCTTACCTCCTGCCGTGATTTTATGGTCTTGCCCTTCGGGGAGCGTCAGATAGCTGCGGGAAATTTCCACCGCTTCGTTGACGGCTTTGGTGACGGCGCGGGAAGTGATAGTCGCGCCGGAAAGCGCGTCGATATCGCCGCCGTCCTTGTTCACCGCCGCGCCGGAATCCGTGAGTCCTTTGAATTGGCGGAGAAACGAATCTTCTTTGGCTTTCGCGCCCAGACCGGGGGTTTCCTCCATCAAGAGGATATTCACACCGGAAACGCCGCCGTCTGCGCGGATGCCGGTCATAACTTCTATGGTGCCGCCGTAACCGCCGGCTTTGGTGGTGACAACCACGCCGATCAGACGGCCCTTCGCGTCAAATGCCTTGTAGACCGTGCCGTCGGCATTGGCGGGGATATAGTCGGCGGCTTCCAGCACCTTGTGGCGGCTCTCCGCCGCCTTGACTTCGGCGTTGCGGGCAATCCTGCCGACAGTGAGAAGATTGGTGAGCGCCAGCAGCAGCGTGACGGTGGTGCAGATGGCGGTGAGAAGCAGGGTGGGGCGGGCAATGCCGCCGAGCGTGAAGGCTTTGTTATTTTCCACTGTTTCGCACCTCCGAACCAAAGGGACTGGACTGCGTGAGCGTCTCAATGTGAGGCGTGAGAATATTCATCAGCACGATAGCGTAGGAAACGCCCTCCGGAAGCGAACCGAAAAGACGGATGGTCATGGTAATCAGACCGCAGCCGACGCCATAGAAGATTTTGCCCGCGCGGTTGACGGGGCAGGTGGTGTAATCGGTCGCCATAAAAATGGCGCCCAGCATGACCCCGCCCGAAAGAAGATGTACAAGGGGATTCTGCCCCGCCGCCAGCGCCGTGAGTGCCACTGTCCCGAGGAAGCAGAGCGGAACTTCAGGCGTAATGATGCGGCGCAGCAGCAGATACATACCGCCGATGAGCAGCGCCAGCGTGCAGGTCTCTCCCAGACAGCCGCCGTGCAGACCGATGAAAAGATCGGTGTAGGAGGGACGACCGCTTCCCGCTGCCGCCTGCGCCAGCGGGGTGGCAGTGGAAACGATGTCGGTGTCGGCATTGGCGCTGAGATAAAAGAAGGGAATCGACCAGCGGCTCATGTGAGAGGGAAAGCTGATGAGAAGGAAGATACGCGCCGCCAGCGCAGGATTGACAAAATTCATACCGATGCCGCCGAACATCTGCTTGACCACCGCAATGGCAAAAACCGAGCCGAGGACGGCATAAATGGGATTGAGCGTCGGGGGAAGATTAAAGGCGAGCAGCACGCCTGTGACCGCCGCCGAAAAATCCCCGACGGTCTGCGGGCGCTTCATGACGCGGCGGCAGACATATTCGGTCAGCACGCAGGAGCCGATACAGAGCAGCATCAGCAGCACAGCGCGCCAGCCGAAATAAACCGCCGCCATCAGCGCGGCAGGCACCAGCGCGATGAGTACGTCCTGCATGATAATGGCGGTGCTTTCGCCGCAGTGCGCGTGGGGAGAGGATGAAACCGATAGCTTTGGGAGGTTCTGATTTTCCATGATAGTTGCGGAGTCCTTTCATCAGGATTTGACAAGGTTTTTTGCCATGCGGAGAAATTGTACCAGCGGACGGTGAGCGGGGCAGGAATAGGCGCAGCAGCCGCATTCCATGCAGCTTGTGACGCAAAGGTCGTTCAGACCGTCGATATCCCGCTTCTGCACGAGGTGCTGTATGTTGACGGGGGTAAGCAGCATAGGGCAGGCGGACACACAGCGTCCGCAGCGGATGCAGTCAGTGGGACGCAGCGCGTCGGTTTCGGCTTCGCCCATAAAGATCAGCCCGTTGTTCTGTTTGATGATGGGGTAATCAAGGGAATAAAGCGCCGTTCCCATCATGGGACCGCCCATCAGCACCTTTTGAGGCGGCTTATCGAATCCGCCGCAGAATTCCGCGATATCCGAAACCAGGGTGCCGATAGGAGCGACGACATTTTTGGCTTCGGCAATGGCGGAGCCATCCACCGTGATGCGCTTGGTGACAAGCGGTATACCGGTTTTGAGATAGCGCGCGATAAAGCCGACCGAGGTGATATTCAGCACGATGCAGCCCGCGTCGGCGGGGATTTTGCCCACAGGGACAGCGCGGTCGGTACACGCCTTGATGAGTACCTTTTCCGCGCCCTGGGGATAAGCGTTTTTCAGCTTGAGGACGCACATTTTGTCATCCAGCGAGCGTTCCCTGATGAGGGAGGCGAGATACCTGATGGCGGCGGGTTTGTTGCCCTCGATGCCGATGATGGCACGCCTCAGCCCCAGCATTTCGGTGAGAAGGCGGGTGCCTTCGATGATATCTTCGGGAGACTCGATCATTTCCCGGTAGTCGGCGGTGAGATACGGTTCACATTCCGCGCCGTTGACCACCAGTGTATCCACCGATTTGTCGGGGGAATAATTGATCTTGACCGACACGGGGAAGCCCGCGCCCCCCAATCCCACCAGCCCCGATTCTCTGACGGCGGCGTAAAGCTCGTCGGCGTTGGTTACGACAGGCGGCTGAATGTCGTGACAAAGGGTCTGCAGCCCGTCGGACGCAATCTCGACGGTCTTGACTTCCGTGCCGTTTGGCATGAGCATGGTGCCGATAGCCGTCACCTGCCCCGATACGCTCGCGTGAATGGGGGCGCACAGGGGAGAATCGCTGTCCCCGATCTTCTGCCCGACCGTTACGATGTCGCCTTTTTTAACAATCGGTTCGCACGCCGTTCCGATGTGCTGCTGCATGGAAATCACCACCCGCTTCGGGGCGGGGAGTATCTCGGATGGGGTTTCAGCGGTGTTTTTCATGTGGTTGACATGCACGCCGCCGTGCGTTTTGAATGGCTTTTTCGGCAAAAACGGCGCGTCGGGGTCTGCGGCTTTTTTGGATTTTCTCTCCTTTTTGTCCTTTTTGTCTTTTTTGTCTTTTGTTTGTGTCTTTTCTTTACTCCCTCTTCCCTCTTTGTCCCTATGCTCCTGCGGCTCTGCCGTTTCAGGCGTATCCGCAGCGTCTATCATATCCATTTTATCCATGAATTCCTTCCTTTCTCACGCGTGAGTCGGAGATTTGCGAACACTTTATTATATCATATATATGATTTCTTTGCAACCGGTTAGAAATAACTAATATTAAAAACCGCATCCCATCCTCCCCGACGGACAGGACACGGAAATCCATTTTGAAAATCCGTTTTTGATTTCCGTGGGACGATTTTTGTTGACATTTCCGGCGCGGGCGTATATACTGTAGCCGTAAGAGTCTGGTCAACGAAACGGAGAGAATGATATGAACAAAACAGACGAATTTCTGGCAAAAAGCATAGGGACAGCGTTTTACGCATTGGCGGCGGCGGCGCTGGTTTTCTATTTTTGGTTGTCGCTGAATCCGCTCAGGATGGTCACGCCCCTTGGCAGAGTGGTGGTGCTGTCGGTCATATGCCTGCTGATGCATATCGGCGCACGCCTGATTGCGGGAACCCTTTCCGAACGCCATCGGCTCCTCCTTCTTAAAAGCAACCTTGCGGTATGGTTCGGACTGTACCTGTTGTTGCTTATTACGATGACGCTTTTCGATGACTATTTCGGACGGGGCAGCATGTCAATGGCTGACTGGAATATGGAAACATTCAGGCACTATATGAAAAATTCCTTCAATCTGCTTCCTTTCGCCACGGTGGCAGATATGTTCATTGAATGGATGGACGGGCGCATAGGGGCGCGTATGTTCCTTTATAACATCTTTGGCAATCTGGCAGCGCTCATGCCGACCGCGCTGTTTCTGCCGCTTCTCTTTCCCAGACAACGCGAGAGCAAAATTTTCCTGCTGACGGTCACGGGCATGGTGCTGGTCATTGAGGCGGAGCAGTTTGCCACCCTGTCGGGCAGTTTTGACATTGACGATCTGATTCTGAATGTGGGGGGCGCTTATCTGGCATTTGCTTGGCTGAGAGCCTGCCGCGGGTGGGACATGGTGACCAAGATGTTTTTGCCGGAGCAGGCGTGATTTTCGCCTTATCAAAAAGGGGCTGCCGCACTAAGAATTTTATTTTCCTTGTGCGACAGCCCCTTTACTTTTTTATAAAAACGCATTTTATGCGGTTTCTCCATTCCTTTGTTTTCTTTGTATGAAGGAATTGTTTTTTATTTTGCGCCTTCCTGCAAAAACAAAAAAGAAAAAATGCCAAAACCCCCTTGACAAATATATCGGATAGTGATATATTTATTACGGTATCCGATATATCGTGGAACGTAATATTCAGATTGTGTCATCATTCTTGCAACAAAAGAAACGAGGTTTATGAAAATGGCTGTTACCCATCAGAAAGCGACGGAAATTTTTGAAAATCACCCCATGCGTTTTAATAAAAAAGAAAAGGCCGCTTTGCGCGCGGCACTGCGTGCCGAACTGAACAGGTTCGGCTACGCCGACAGCGAAATACAGGAAGTGGACGCATCCGGCGTGAATCTCTTGGTCGGCGACCCGCACGCGGAATATATGCTGACCGCCCATTACGACACACCCGGCAGAACCGGCTGGATGTTCGGCACTTCCCGGTGGCTCGGACAGACGGGGGCAAATATCTTTCTGATTGTAGCGGCGCTGCTGCTGGTGTTTTTAGCGCCGGAAGTATTGCATAGCGTATTCAGCAACAGCGACTGGGTTTTCTGGGGCGTGGAGGGATGTTTTCTCCTGATGATTGTGGTCATGGTGCTGGCGATGGTGATTAAAAACAAAAACAACCGCAACGACAACACCTCCGGCGTGCTTTCGCTGCTGGCGATGGCGGAAAGGGTCGCGGCGGACGATGAACTGCGCGGCAAATGCTGCTTTGTATTCTTCGACAACGAAGAATGGGGACTTCTCGGCTCGCAGGGCTTTGCCAAACATTGCAAAAAACAGGGCATTGACCTGAAAAAGACCAAGCTCATTAACTTCGACTGCGTGGGCAACGGGGATATCCTCACCTTTGCCTCCACCCAAAAGACGGACGTGTGTCAGTCGCTGGCGGAAGCCTTCCGCGGCGCGGGACAGTCGCCGGTGGTCAAGCACAGCCGCATGATCTTCCTGAGCGACCACGCCAACTTCCCCAATTCCGTGATGGTCAGCTACACCAAGAAATCACTGATCGGGCTGCTGTATCTGCCGCTCATTCACACCTCCAAGGACGTGGTGTGCGAGGTGGAGCAGATCAACCGACTGACGGACGATATATTTGATTTTATAAAGCAGGGGAAGGTTTAAACATCCCGGAAAAACCGAAAACGGGAAAATGGGGGCGAATCTATGAACGAAAGCAAAGGCGCACTGACCGAAGCGGTCTATTACATTCTGATATCGCTCTACACGCCGCTGCACGGCTACGGCGTCATTCAGAATGTGGAAAAGCTGAGCGGCGGACGCGTAAAGCTGGGGGCGGGAACGCTCTACGGCGCGATCAACACGCTGCTCACGCGGGGCTGGATTGTGGAATGCGGCGAGTCGGGGGAGCGCAAAAAGGAATACATCATCACCCAGTCGGGCAGACGCGCGGTGCTGGATGAAATCGACCGCTTGCAGGAGCTTCTCGACAACGGGCGGCAAGTGGTCAGCGAAACGACGCAGACACAGGAAACCGAGTGACAACGGGAGAGGAGTATATTTGACGGATGAAAAAGAAAGCCAACCGAATCACCAAGACGGTGATTTGTCTGACCATCGACCAGGAGGAAGATTACCTCAACAAAATGTGTGCGAAGGGCTGGAAACCGGTCAGCATTCTGCTGGGGCTGTGGTTCACCTTTGAAAAATGCGAGCCGGGCGAATACATCGCCCGCGTGACGACCGGCATTGACACCAAAGGACACAAGGCGAGCCGCGAACGCCGCGAGCGCATGATCGAATTTCTCACCGATTCCGGCGCGGAGATCATACCCGAAATCAACGTGGACGCCAAGACCCGCATTTACGCGGTACGTCCCGCGCGACTGGGCAAGTTTGAAATCAACACCGACATCGACGCGCTGATCGCCGACTACACGGCGCGGCGGAGGTATCATATCGACTGGTCGCTTGCGGCGGCGCTGTTTTTTGTGACAGGCGTGCTGGAGGGCGCGTTTATGGCCGCCATGTATCGCGCCCCGGAGGGTACCTATGTCGATCTGGTGTGCGCCTGTCTGGAATTTATCGGCGCGGCGCTGCTGCTGCTGAGCTTTGTCTGCCTGATCGTGCCGATTCCCTCCTACACCCGCAAGATACGTGAACTCAAGGAACAGAGGCAAATCGAGGAGTAATGTGAAGTGTGAAATGTGAAATGTGAAATGTGAAATGTGAAGTGTGAAGTGTGAAATTGCTGTTTCTGTGTATGCCGGAAAACACACTTCCATAAATTGTCCGGCTGCCAAATGCGATCTGTTCACAGCCCATTCACCCCGACAGGGGCGGGATGTGTTAGGATAAAAGTATCAGTATAAAAATCAAAAAAAGGAGCATCTAC
>CACWOA010000008.1 GCA_902762395.1 uncultured Ruminococcus sp. | reverse complement strand
TCAAACTGCGCCTCCGCTTCCCGCCGTGTCAGGTTGTATTCTTCCAGCAGCTTCTGAATGATCTCGTCATATTCCTTCTGCGCCGACACACGGCGTTCTTCCAGTCGGGTGACTTCGCCCGTGATCTTCTCGCGCTGCTCGGATTTCTCTTTGGAAAGACGGCGCAGGTCGTGTATCTCCTTTTCCGTCTTTTCGCGCTCCTGCGCCAGTTCGCTCATGCCCTCGCGGGAACTGACCGCTTCGGCGCGGTTGTTCTCGGCGGTCTGGCGCATCCCGGCCGCTTTCACGGTCGTCTCGCGGTTCTGCGCTTCCAGATCGGTGATTTCGGTTTTCATGCCCTCCACGCGCTGCGCCTGTTCGCCCCGCCGCGCTTCGGTGTCGCGGATGGACTGGTTGGCGGCTTCGATGTCCTTGGAAAGGCTCATCACCGCCATGCTGGCGCTGCTCAGAGAGGTGGAAATTTCCTCCCGTTTTCTGGCGGTTTCGGCGCGGCTGTCGTTGCTGCCTGTGATCTCTTTTTCCAGCTCGGTGAGCTGTGCATTCAGCGCGTCAATTTTCCCCTGCGCGCTTTCGATGCTTTCATTGAGCGACTGGGTGCGCTGTCCGGCGCTGCCGCGTTCGCTGATCAGCCGCTCCGCTTCGGCGGTCAGGGTGGCGATATTGGCGGTCTGGTTTTTCAGGTCGGTTTCAAAGCGGATTTTGTCGTTGCTGACAATCTGCCGCTTCTCGTCGTTTTCGTGAATGGTCGCCTTGACGGCATTCGCCTCCTGTTCGAGCTTGCCAAAGGTTTCCCTCAGCGCCTGACATTCCTTCATGCAGTCAGCCGCCTTTTGGCGAAGCTTTTCGATCTCGCCCTTTCGCGCAAGAAGACCCGCGTTTTTGGCAAGCGAACCGCCCGTCATGGAACCGCCCGCGTTGATGACCTGACCGTCGAGCGTGACGATACGGAACCGGTTGCCGTATTGCCGCGCCATCACAACGGCGTTGTCGAGGTTGTCAACAATTGCGATTTTTCCCAGTGTGTTGGAGATGATATTCGCGTATTTCTTGTCATAGGTGAGCAGGTCGGCGGCGATACCGATATACCCCGCGCAGCGTTCCAGTCCGCTC
The DNA here is from genome assembly GCA_902762395.1 of uncultured Ruminococcus sp. Taxonomy (GTDB): domain Bacteria; phylum Bacillota; class Clostridia; order Oscillospirales; family Acutalibacteraceae; genus RUG762. The sequence goes on along the minus strand of CACWOA010000008.1, from coordinate 14,956 downwards.
TCGTTGAAGCGGGAAGGCTTGATGGTGGTCAGCGGCAGGAAAGTGGCGCGTCCCGCCTTGCTCTGCTTTAACTGCGCAATGGCGCGCTTTGCGTCGTCCTCGTTGTCCACGACGATATTCTGCATATTGCCGCCCAGCGCAATTTCAATGGCGGTGGCGTATTCCTGCGGCACGTCAATCAGACGCGACACGGGACCGTGAATGCCTTGGAGGGTGCCGTTTTCCGCCATTTTCATGACGGAGCGCACGCTGCCCGCAAAGCCCTCCATGCTCTTTTCCAGGTCTTCGAGAATGCGCGCCTTGCGCTCGTGTCCCTTGGCGTCCAGCTCTTTGTTTTCGCTGTCGCGCTTCACCTGTGCGCCCTGCTGGCGTAAGTCTTGCAGCCTGTCGCGGAGAGTCTGGGTTTCCCCGTCGATTTCCGCCAGCCGTTTGTCCGCGCCGACAATCGCCTCTTCGGTGAGGGTTTTGCCGGACTGCCATTTTTCAATTTCCTGCTGACGGCGTTCGATCTCGCTGTCCACATTTTCCAGACGCGCCGTGATTTCGCCCATCTGGGACTGCGCCGAAGCCAGCTCCACCTGCGCGGCGGAAATATCGTTTGTCACGGTGCTGCGGCGGTTCATGAGCTCGGTAATCTTCTGGCTGAATTCACTGTCGTCGCTGCGCAGCGTTTCGAGCTGCGCTTTGAGATTTTCGGCAAGCGTCTGCTGCTGCGTGAGCTTTGCCTTTTTTTCGGCAATTTCCAGCTTCTTTTTGCCGATTTCCCGCTGCATGAGGTCGCCGCCCCGCTCGAATTCCGCGATGTCGGACTGTAAGCGCCCGATGCGCTCGGCGCGGTGGGAAATATCGTTTTCCAGAACGGCCGCTTCACCGTCGATCTTGGCGGCGGATTCCTCCAATTCAGCGGAGCGCCGCATCATTTCGTCGCGTCTGGCGGCCAGATCGTTGCTGTAGCCGAATTTCTTCTCGATGTCGCCCTCTATCCGCTCGATTTCGCTGTCGATTTCCTCCTGCTGCGAACGCGCCAGCGTCTCCTTGTAATCCCAGTCGCGCAGCAGTTCGGCGGACTTGCTGAGCGTACTCAGCCACAAGCCGATTTCGACCGTTTTCTTCTGCTCCATGAGTTCGAGGTATTTTTTCGCCTTTTCGGACTCCTTGCGCAGCGGCTCCACGCGTCCTTCAAGTTCGGACATAATCACGTCCAGATGCACCAGATTTTCCTCGGCGCGTGCCAGATTGCGCTCCGCCTCCTGCTTGCGGTAGCGGTATTTGGAGATGCCCGCCGCCTCCTCAAAGATGTTGCGGCGCTCCTCGGAACGCACGTTGACCACGTCCGCGACCTTGCCCTGTCCGATGATGGAATAGCCGTCGCGACCCATGCCCGTATCCATGAACAGTTCGTTGATATCCTTCAATCGAACCGCCTTGCCGTTGATCTTGTATTCGCTGTCGCCCGAACGGTAGTAACGCCGGGTGATGGCGACCTCGTCGCTGTCAAAATCCAGTGCGCGGTCGGTGTTGTCGATGGTCAGCACGACCTCCGCGAAGCCCAGCGCTTTGCGCTGCGCCGTGCCGCCGAAGATCACGTCCTCCATCGACTTAATGCGCAGGACGCGTGTGGCCTGCTCGCCCAGCACCCAGCGCACCGAGTCGCTGATATTGCTTTTGCCGCTGCCATTGGGACCGACAGCCGCCGTGATACCGGGCACAAAGTTCATCTTCACCTTGTCGGGGAAGGATTTGAAGCCCATAATTTCAAGCGATTTTAAATGCATATCGCCGCTCCTTAGAAAAAATATGTTTTTACCGATACAGATACCGATCGGGAATGATTTCTCCGGCTGTCCTGGCGATCGGTTCGCCCGTGAAGGAAATCGTTCCCTCATGGGACACATACACCAGCCATGTTTCCGTGTCGTCAAAATAGAAGGTTTCCACTGTCCACGGAAAATTAAATCCGTCCGCGTCTTTCTCATGCAGCAACGCAGATATTTCGTCATTTTCAAAATATTCACGACTGTCCATCTGAAATGTGCTGACCGTCGTGATACCGCATTGGCGGAACACCTTTTCCAGCAAGGAGATTTCGCCATGCCGATACAGTTCGTCGAGGTCGTAGGCAATCACGGGGATTGCCTTTTTCAGCGTGGTGAGCGGAAACCAATACCCATCATCGAAAGAGGCGTATTCTTTCAGGAACGCGTGAAGTTTATCTTCGACGGATTTGTTTTTCACCGTCCTCACCCCTTCCGGCTGAGCGCTGCCTCTGCTTCTTTTAGCCAGTCCGCAAAAGCGCCGTCAACACCGTATTCCGTATCGGAAAGATCATCGTAGCTGTAGTCGCCGTCGAAATGACCGCCGCGGCAGTCATAGACCAGCTTGCACTGACAGGGCGGCTCCCGGTCGTATTCCCGGCAGACCTCGCGCAGTTTCATCGTGTCCTCTATGCCGAGATTCAGCACCTGATCCAGAAGTTCCTCGGAAATGCCCGCATGAAGGTTTTTCAGCACCTTGCCGTCTTTCTCGAAAAACAGATTGAAGAAACCCATATGCTCCGTACCGAACGCATAGATGTAGATTTTATCAACCGTGACATCCGACGTTTCCAACGCTTCCAGCACCAGCGACACCATGCCCGACTGGATATCCATAAATTCATCTTCAAAGACCCCTGCCATCGGTCAGCACCTCACATCTTGTATTCCATATACCGGCGGCAAGTGGAAAAGCCCTGCGCTTCGTAAAACCGCAGCGCCCCTTCGTTGAATTCCCATACGTCGAGCTCCACTCTGTCAAAGCCCTGCTCCGCCGCGTAGCACTTGATAAATGCAAACAGCGCCGTGCCGATTCCCTGCCGCCTGTGCGCTTCGTCCACGCCGAATTCCTCCACCCGCAGGAAACGCCGCGCCTTGCTGTAGGGGGATTTCGGCTTGTCGATGACTTTCAGCACCGCAAAGCCGACGATGTTCCCGTCCTGCTCCGCCACCGCTATTTTGGCGGATTTGTCACGGAAGAGGATTTTGATATGTCCCGCCAGCTTCTTGCCGAATTTTCTGCGGAAAATATCGGGACGTCCCTCCGCGTGTACCTTATGCACCTGCTGCCGAACCGCGTTGACCCCAGGCAGGTCGGATTTTGCCGCAAATCGTATTGTCATCATACTCACCACTCTCTCACTCCGAGCGCGTCTTCAATATCAATATCCACACCGAACCAGTTCAGCACATATTCAACCGTTTCGGCAATGCTGTCCCGCGCTACCGTTTCCAATTCGCTGTCATTCTCTTCAAATTCTTCTTGCAGGCTGTTAATCTCCTCCGTCATTTCATCCAGTTTTTCCTGAATCACTTCCAAATCGGTTTCGCCCGATTCGAGGAAGCCAATCAATTCCTGCACCAATACCTTGATTTTATCCACTAAAAAATCAGGGAAAAATTCATCATCATACATTGCCTCTAACAAAGCATAGTTTTCATCAAACTTTTTCATTGCAGACATCCTTTCTGTTTATATCCATCTCCAGATACTGCGGCGGCACCTTTTTAATCTGCCACACGCCGTTGTCGGATATCATGAATTCATAGCCGTCCCGCACCATCTTTCCGGCGTGAATTTTCAAAATGATCGGCGCGTCCGGCTTGCTGTGGCGATAGCCCACCGTCTTGGCGGTCGCTTCGTCGGGTGAAAGATGTACAAATTGACGGTTGCCGGGCAGCAGTCCCTTTTCCATAATGCTTTCAAGGAATTTTCCCGCCGTGCCGTGATACAAAAACTCCGGCGGCGTGCGCTTCTCCATGTCGAGTACCACGTCAATGGAATGTCCCTGATTGGCGCGGATTTTTGTTCCGTTTTCGTTGAAACTGTAGCGTCCCTTGCTGTCGGTAGCTACGATGGTTTCGAGAATCGCGCGGTCAATGTGATACCTGCTGCGCGAATTGATACCCTCTATCAGTTCATTGACGTTCGCCCACGCGCCCACGCGCTCGATTTCAATGCCGATAATCCCCGGCTGGTGCCGCAGAATCTTGCTGAGAAAGCGGCTCAATCTGACAAATTCTTCGCCCATCTTCTTTGCTTCTCTGTTCTCCATGCTCCAAATCCACTCCTTTTAATTGAATCTTCCAGCCCTCTTCTCTGAGCCGCAGCACATTGCGCTTTTTTTGTCCGCTTGCCTTGGAAAGCGCACGCCGATCAACCGTCACGACGAACGATCCGCCTTCCGGATAATTTTCCGAAAGCATACGCCGCATGAGTCGGTAGTACAAAATTCCCTCGCACAATTCCCGGAACGCGGGATGATACGCGCCGCCTACCATGCTGCCCTCCACGCCGTCCGAAGCGTGCAGTCCCAATTTGATGACGCGGATGCCCTGATTCTCAAAAAATTCCAATAGCTCCGCGCATAATTCCGCCGCCGCTTCGTATCCCTGCGGGCGGTATGCGCCCGAACGCATTTTGTCCGCCAGTTCGGTGCCTTCCAGCACCACGGTGGGATAAATCCGCACCGTATCGGGGTGCAGCGCCGTGAGCTGCCGCGCCGTATATCGCGCGCCCTCGTCGTCGTCGCCGTACAATCCTGTCATCATCTGCAATCCCAGCGAAAAACCGTATTGCCGAATGAGGCGCGAGGCATTGACGACATCCTGCGCCGTATGCCCGCGGCGGTTTTTTTGCAGCACTTCGTCCCGCATGGACTGCGCGCCCAGCTCGATGGAGGTCACACCGTACCGCCGGAGAATTTCCAGAATCTCCCCGTCAATTGCGTCGGGACGGGTGGAGATCCGGATGCCCCCGACGCTGCCATCCTTCACAAAGACAGCCGCCGCTTCGAGAAGCTCCCTCATATAGCTCCGTTCAATCGCCGTGAAGCTGCCGCCGAAAAAGGCGATCTCCGAGCTGCCGCTCTCATAGCGTGGGGAAGCCATCGCTGTACGCACCGCCGCGCGCACATCCTCCCCCGTCGGCTGACTTACCGCGCCGGAAATAGTGCGCTGGTTGCAGAAAGCGCATTGATGGGGACAGCCGTTGTGCGGGATGAAGAGGGCAATATTGGCGTGCTTCTGCCTGCCGCTCACATCAGTACCCCATCAGTTCGAGCGCCTCATGGGCGGCGTTCTGCTCGGCTTCCTTCTTGCTGCGTCCGCCGCCTTTGCCGATGACGTTGGAATTGAGATGCACCTCCACCACAAAATGCTTGTTGTGGTCGGGACCGCTCTCCCCCACCAGCACATAGGTGATCTTTTCCTCGGCGTTCTGCTGAATGATTTCCTGCAGTATGGTCTTGTAATCCTTGCTGCGGTAGAGGTTGGGGTGTTCGAGTTCTTCAAGGACAAATCCCATCACGAACTCCCGCGCCTGCTCCATGCCGCCGTCAAGGAAAATCGCGGCAATCAGCGCCTCAAACGCGTCCGCTAAAATCGAGGGACGTTTGTCCCCGCCGGAATGGCGTTCGCCGCGCCCGAACATGATATATTCCCCGAGCTGTATCTTCCGCGCAAAGCCGCACAGCGTGGACTCACAGACAAGCGAGGCGCGCAGCTTGGTCAGGTCGCCCTCCTGCTTGCTGCGGAACTTAGCATAAAGGTGCTCCGACACCACTATGCTAAGCACCGCATCCCCCAAAAACTCCAGACGCTCGTTGCTCTGCAAATGCTTTCCCTCATTCGCGTAGGAGGAATGGGTCAGCGCTGTCAATAAATATTTTCGGTTTTTAAAATGATAGCCGATCGTATCTTCCAGATACGATGCGTCGAGATGTGTTTCCGACATTTTTACAACTTCCTCTCTATATGATTCATTGATTCAAATCGGTTGCAGCATGACATGATGAAAAAACGCGATATCGCGGAACGCGGGGATTTCCTCCGCCGCGCTTTCGAGCGCGAACATCCTGTCCTGCCAGTCGGCTTGGGTCTTCCAGTCGTTGCGCTGCAAGCCGTAGAACATACGCACGCCGCAAATGTGGTTGACGGCAAACTGATTGGCGCAGTCCTGTTCCAGTTCGTCAAGGTCGTATTCACGCACCTCGCCGAAACTCACGGAAACGCCGTTTGCTCCCCGCAGTAAATCCATCGCTTCCTCGGGGGCATATTCAAACACCGCCTTTTGCATGATTTTTCCCGCGCGGTTGTGCTTGACGACCGACAAACAACCGTCCGGCTTGATGAGGCGGCGGAATTCGCCCAGCAGCGGTCTGCGCTGCTCCATATATTCCATCACATTATGGCACACAATCACGTCGAAAGACCCGTCGGGCAGCGCCGCCAACTGCTCCGTGCCGCCCACAAGCTGTGTGTAGGTCTGCGTGCGGAAGCGATGGGCGAGGATTTCCTCATTCGGCTCCACAGCGGTCACCTCATTGTGCGCCGCCAGTCGATCAGCGGTCACACCGAAGCCGCTGCCGTAGTCCAGTATGTTTTGATTCTCAAACGGTAAATGGTTCCCTATCATCCGGTAAAACAATTGTCCCCAAGGGGTATCCAGATAACGGAGATACTCCTGCACATTCACGCTCCGGCTCATGAATGCCACCCTCCTTCGTAACATAGCGGATTTGCCGTCCTGAAAAGGTACATGATAAATTCATCATGATCACAATACAATTTCACACTTCACATTTCACACTCTTTCAACCGCTCTTCTGATAAAGGCTTCCACCAAATCCAGCACCTGTGTCGTCCAGAATTCGGGACCGCCGTGATGCGCGCCAAGCACCTGATAAAAGGTCACGTCTCTGCCCGCCGCCGTCGCTTTGCTCATGGGGAAATTTTCCCTCGCAACAGGAAGGATAGACATAGCAAAACACGCCCTTTATATTTTTCTTCTGCTTTTACAATGTGCCGCCAATCTCTTGCTGCATTTTATCAAATATCCGGTCAACCCTGCCCCAATCGGTCTGTTCGTCAGGGGCGCACGGGCGGGAAAGCCAATCCATGCACGCAAAAAAGCCCGCTTTCCGCTCGGCGTGTTCCTTGGCAAGATATGCCTTGTCAACCGCCACATCGCCCCAGTCCTTTTGCAGCGCCAGCGTCACCTGACGATCCATCGCCTCAAAAAAGGCGATGTAAAACGCCCTGACTTCCGATACAAATTCGCTGTAGGGCATCTCATAAACGCCGCTCGGCGCCGTCCAGATGCTGCTGCCGTTTTCCGGCTGATAGTTGCTCTCCCAACAGAATTTGAGCTTTTCGCCGCATCGGAAACAGCCGATGACCGGACCGCCCACCAGATGCCCCGAATCAAATCGGCGCTGCCAATGCCAATCGGTCAGCGGCTCATATTCTTCTTCCATGAATCGCCAGAAAGCGTCGTCCTCTTCCTCCGAATCATCTATGTGCATACATTCCCATTCATACGCCGTATGCCGAAACCGCTCCGCCATATCGTAATATTTTTGAGGAACAGATTCCCTGACATACCGAAAAGTATCCGAGAAATCCTCTAAAAAGCGGGAGAGCTGGTAATCGTTATAACGCTCGCCTCCCCACTGGCGGCGGGCTGCGTCGGAATATTCGTACACGGTGCTTTCCCCCACGTCGATCCAGAGCAGACTGTCGGTCATGCCAAACCAATGCAGGCTGCGATAGGGTTCCTGCCCCCACGGCACAATCTCGTCAAGCTCCTTCAGCCTGAAATGGATTTTGAAACCATTCATCAATCTTCGCTCTTGTCGGCTGCGCCGCTGATGTCCGCCTCGATTTTGCCGATCACGTCGCTCTGCACAAATTCGCGGGTCAGGCGGATGGCGTTGCAGATGGTGATCGCCTTGCTGCTGCCGTGCGCCTTGAAAACAGGCTTCTTCACGCCAAGGAAGGGCGCGCCGCCGTATTCGTTGTGATCCATGGATTTCTTGATTTCGTTGAGATCCTTGAGCATGACCGCCGCGCCGAGTTTATTGAGCAGGCTCTTTTTGAAAACGCCCTTGAATTTGCCGGACAGCATGGAAGCGACGCCTTCATAGGTTTTCAGAATGATGTTGCCGGTAAAGCCGTCGGCTACCAGCACATCCACGCCGCCGTCCGCGATGTCGCGGGTTTCAAAATTGCCGGTGAAATTGAGGTTCGGCTCGTCTTTCAGCAGGGCAAAGGTCGCCTTGCGCAGTTCGTCGCCCTTGGTTTCTTCGGTGCCGATATTCGCAAGTCCCACACGGGGATTTTCTACCCCCATGACGTTCTTCATGTACACCGAACCCATATGTGCAAACTGCACCAGCATTTCGGGGCGGCAGTCGGCATTCGCGCCGCAGTCGATCAGCATGAACATACCTGTGGCGTTGGGCATAATCGGAGCCAGCGCCGGGCGCTTGATGCCCTTGATGCGCTTGACGATGAGCGTTGCGCCCGTGAGCATCGCGCCCGTGCTGCCCGCGCCCACCATCGCGTCGCCCTCGTTATCCGCCAGCAGCCGCAGCGCCAGGGCAAGGGAGCTGTTCTTTTTGGACTTCATCAGTTCGGTGGGATGATCTTCCATCGTGATCACGTCGGGCGCGTGCACGATATCCATGCGGTCGAGCGAAATGTCGTTTTCCTCCGCCACTTTGCGGATGGTTTGCTCGTCGCCCGTGAGAATGATATCCACGTCATCAAATTTCTCCACCGCCATGGCGCAGCCCTTGATGATTTCCAGCGGCGCGTTGTCCCCGCCGAAAGCGTCAACGATTATTTTCATTTTCTTCATTTCCTTTCTACGGTATTTTCATCATAATCAAAGTTCTTTTTCCATTTTCATATGCGGTATGCCCGCTTCCATGAACTGCCCCGATGTGACCGTATAGCCGCATTTCTGATAGAACGGCACCGCATGGCACTGCGCTCCCATCTCTATGCGGGTCACGCCGTGTTCACGGCAATCCTTTTCGAGCATCGCCAGCAGTTCCCTGCCGACGCCCCTGCCACGCCACTCGGGCAGCACACAGAAGCGCTGGAGCTTGACCGCGCCGCCGTCTTTGCGCAGACAGCGGCAGGTCGCCACCGGCACGCCGTCTGACAATGCGAGGTAATGGGGACAGTTTTTCAAACCGCCTGCTTCGTCATATTCGTCCATTTCCAGCGCTTCGGCTACGCCCTGTTCGTCGATGAACACGCGGCGGCGTATCATCAGACAGACCGCCAGATCGGCCTCCGCTGTGATTTTCTGCAAATGTATCATGACCGCGCTTCCTCCACTGTCTCCATAAAGGACAGCGCCCGCGCACTCAGCGCCGCGTAGCGTTCGCGCTTGTCCCGAATCTTCGGCTCAATGGGCGGCAAAATGCCGAAATTCGCCCCCATCGGCTGAAAATCCTTCGTCTCGCGGTTGCAGATATGCCCCTGCAGCGCGCCAAGCATGGTGAAATCCGGCAGAATCAGCCGCGGCTTGCCTTGCAGCGTGCGCGCGGCGTTGATGCCGCACAACAGCCCCGAACCTGCCGACTCCATGTAGCCTTCCACACCCGTGATCTGTCCGGCAAAGAAGAGATTCGGATGCTCGATCATGGAATAATCCCCGTTTAAGAGTTTGGGGGAGTTTAAAAAAGTGTTGCGGTGCATCACGCCGTAACGCATGAATTCCGCGTTTCGCAGGGCGGGTATCATGCCGAACACCCGTTTTTGCTCCCCGAATTTCAGGTTGGTCTGGAAACCCACTAAGTTATAGAGCGTGCCCTCGCGGTTCTCCTTGCGAAGCTGCAAATTCGCCCACGGACGGTGTCCCGTGTGGGGGTCGCGCAATCCGACCGGCTTCATGGGTCCGAAACGGATCGCGTCTTTCCCGCGCGAGGCGAGGATTTCGATGGGCATACAGCCCTCGTAAACCTTCACGCCCTCCTGCTCAAATTCGTGCAGAGGCGCGCGTTCGGCGCTCACCAGCGCTTCCTGAAAGGCTTCGTATTCTTCCTTGTTCATAGGGCAGTTGATGTAATCGTCATCGCCGCCGCGGTCATAGCGCGAGGCGGCAAAGGCGCGGCTCATGTCGATGCTCTCGGCGGTCACGATAGGAGCCGCCGCGTCGTGGAAATTCAGAAACTGTCCGCCGCACAGCCTGCCGATGGCTTGGGAAAGCGGCTCGCTCGTCAGCGGTCCCGACGCGATAATGACCACATCGTCTTCGGGAATCGCGGTGACTTCGCCCTCTGTCACCTCAATCTTCGGGTGGCTGCGAATCATCTGTGTCACCCTGGCGGCAAACAGACCGCGGTCCACCGCCAGCGCGCCGCCGGCGGGAACGGCGCATTCGTCCGCGACACGCAGCAGCAGCGAACCCAGCCGCCGCATTTCTTCCTTCATCAGTCCGGCGGCGGAATCAACCCGCGCCGCTTTGAGGGAGTTGGAGCAGACCAGCTCCGCGAAATCCGGGTTTTTATGCGCGGGGGTGTATTTGACGGGTTTCATCTCACATAGCCTGACAGGAAACCCTCGCTCCGCCGCCTGCCACGCCGCTTCACAGCCGGCCAGACCCGCTCCGACAATCGTCACGCTCATTCCGCTTTCTCCCCGCTGCCCGCGCTGTTCTCGTTTTCCTCCATATTCCGGCTGTAGCCGCACTCCTTGTCGGCGCAGTACAGCTTGCTCAGCTTCTTGGTCTGCTTTTTATAGAGAATCTTGCCGCACTGGGGGCATCTCTCGCGGGTGGGTTCATCCCACGAAACGAAGTCGCATTCCGGATATTTGCTGCACCCGTAAAACACCTTGCCGCGCTTGGATTTCTTGACAACCACCTTTGCGCCGCACTTGGGGCAATCCGCGTCGATCTCCTGCACGATCTTCTTGATGTTGCGGCATTCCGGGAAGCCGGGGCAGGCGATAAATTTGCCGTAGCGCCCGGTTTTAATGACCATTTTTCTGCCGCATTTCTCACAGACGATGTCGGTTTCCTCATCGGGAATTTTCATGTCAATCCCCTCCATCGCCTTTTTCACGTCCGCGAGATTCTTTTCAAAATCGCCGTAGAATTCGCCCAGTGTCTCAATCCATTCCTTGGAGCCGTCGGCAATATTATCGAGATTTCTTTCCATGCTGGCGGTGAATTTCAGGTTGACAAATTTGGAAAAACGCTCTTTCAGCAGTTTGTTGACCAGCTCGCCCAGTTCCGTGGGACGCAGCGCCTTGCCGTCCCGCACGACATATTCGCGACCCACCACGGTGGTGATGATGGTGGCGTAGGTGGACGGACGACCGATGCCGTTTTCCTCCAGCGCCTTGATGAGCGTCGCTTCGGTGTAGCGGGCAGGGGGCTGGGTGAAGTGCTGTGACGCGCCGATTTCCTTGACGCGCAGCGGCATACCCTCTTCGAGCGGAGGCAGCGCGCCGCTGTTTTCGTCATCTTCGTCCTTGCTTTCCTCATATAACACAGTGTAGCCGTCGAATTTGACGGTGTAGCCCGACGCCTTGAAAACATACTGTCCCGCCGCGATATCCACACTCACGGTGTCGTGAATGCACTGCGCCATCAGACTGGCGGTAAATCGTGACCAGATCAGCTTGTAAAGCTTGTACTGATCGAGGGTCAGGCTGTTCTTGATGCTTTCCGGGTCGAGCGAGGGCATGGTGGGGCGGATGGCTTCGTGACCGTCCTGCGCGCCCGCCTTGGTCTTGAAATTGTAGGGTTTGGCGGGCAGATATTTTTCGCCCCAGCGTCCGAGGATGTACTCGGTACCCTCTTTGCGCGCGTCGTCCGAAATACGCAGCGAGTCGGTTCTCATGTAGGTGATGATACCCACCGCACCCATGCCTTCGATCTCGACGCCTTCATACAATTCCTGCGCCACCTTCATGGTGCGGCGGCTCTGGAAATTCAGCTTGCGGCTCGCCTCCTGCTGGAGCGTGGAAGTGATGAAAGGCGGCGCAGGGGTCTTTTTGCGGGTACCCTTTTTGAGCTTGCTGACGGTAAATTCCGCTTCTCCCAGTTCCTCTAAAATGCTGTCCGCCTGCGCCTTGTCGGCAATCTGTATCTTGCCGTCCGCTTCGGTGCCGTAGAACTGCGCGGCAAACGCCTTGCGCCCGCCCTTGGGGATAAATTTACCCTCGATCGTCCAGTATTCCTCCGGCACAAAGGCGCGGATCTCCTCCTCGCGGTCGCAAATCACGCGCACCGCCACCGACTGCACGCGTCCCGCCGACAGACCGCGCCGTATCTTCTGCGAGACAAAGGGACTGAGACGGTAACCGACGATTCTGTCGAGAAGACGGCGGCACTGCTGGGCATTGACCAGCTTCATGTCAATCGTGCGCGGGTGCGCAATGCCGTTTTGCACGGTGGTTTTGGTGATTTCGTTAAAGGTCACGCGGTTGGTTTCGCTCGGGTCAAGCCCGAGAATATAAGCTAAATGCCACGAAATGGCTTCTCCCTCGCGGTCAGGGTCGGTTGCGAGATAGACATAGTCGCTCTTTTCCGCCGCCTTTTTCAGCTTTTCGACCAGTTCCTCCTTTCCCTTGATGATCTCGTATTTCGGCTTGAAGTCGTGCTTGACGTCCACGCCGAGACGGCTCTTGGGCAGGTCACGCACATGCCCCATCGACGCGATGACGTCATAACCGGAACCGAGGTATTTTTTGATGGTCTTCGCCTTTGCGGGCGACTCCACGATAACCAATTTGGACAAACAAATCATGCCTTTCTTCTGAAATCTATATCCTATAAAAAACGTCACGCCTTTTTGTAGCGCTTTCCCGGCAGCGTCTGTATCATGCCGTAAAGCTCCAGTTCGGTAACGCACCGCATCAGTTCGGAGGCGCTGATATGCAGACAATCCGCCAGCGTTTCAAACGACTTTGGCACCGCCTCCAGCGCTTCACACAGCCTGATCGCGTTGGGCGAAAGACCGATGGGATAGGCGTTTTGGTTTTTCGTCTCCGGGGCGGCGGCGCTCTGCGCCTTCGGGACGGCGGCGCTCTGCGCCTTCGGGACGGCGGCGCTCTGCGCCTTCGGAACGGCGGCGCTCTGCGCCTTCGGGACATCGTCGCTCTGCGCCTTCGGGACGGCGGCGCACTGCGCCCTCGGAACGGCGGCAGCCGACACCTTACCGCCTTGCTTGCGCCATAATTCCGCCCGTGAAAGCACCGCCGCCGCATATTCCGCAAAGGGCGTCTCAGGTTCACTCTGGGGACGGGGCTTTGCCTCTGTCCGACGCTGCCGTTTGTTTAAAATCGGCATACCGGGAACCGTCAGATTCTCCACGTTGATCTGATCGCCGAATCTGGACAGGTATTCGCTCAGCACATCCCAGGCATTCTCCACCGGTTTGGCGCCCTCCACAATCAGGCGGTTGCTGCCCTTCGACTGGGAGTTTCCCACCTGTCCCGGCACGGAAAACAGATCCTTGCCCTGATCGAGCGCCAGATTGGCGGTGATCAGGGAGCCGCTCCTGGCGCCTGCTTCCACCACGACCACACCCAGCGACAGCGCTGAAATAAGACGGTTGCGCACAGGGAAATGATAGCTTACAGGCGGCGAACCCGGCGGATATTCCGAAATCAGTGCGCCTGTCGAGGCAATCACGTTGCGCATTCCTTCGTTTTCCATATTATAGCGGGTATTGATGCCGCAGCCCAGCACGCAGATCGTCTGACCGTTGGACATGAGCGCCCCCTGGTGGGACGCCGTATCTATCCCCTTCGCGCCGCCGCTCACAATCACCACGCCGCAGGCGGCCAATTCGGCGGCTATGTTCATCGCAATATGATAACCGTACCGGCTGGCGCGGCGCGTTCCCACCATGCCGATACACACTTTATTGTCAATATCGGGCAGATGACCGCTGATATACAGCGCGGCAGGATAGTCGGGCAACTGACGCAGTCTTTCGGGATATTGCTCGCTGTCAGGCGTAAGCACCTCATAATGAAGCCGTTCACACGCCTCCATGATTTCCTGAGCCGCATCGAGCGGGACCTCCTTCATCCGCGCAATCTCGTTTGGCATGAGAAGACCGCACAACATACGTTCTACTTCGTCCGACTCATAAACCGCACGACAGGAACCAAATGCTTCTATCAGCATCGGCACCTTGCGGCTGCCCTCTCCCATCGCTTGCTGTAGCCATACACCGTAAATGGCATCCTGCATAGACAACACCTCCTGCTCTCTTTGTCAGTTATTGGCATATAATATATAGTATAGTATGTTGCGGCACAATTTTTATGAATTTTTTGTTAAGGATAAACAAGATTGCGTGGAATCATAAAAAAGCAAGATGCGACTGCCTTCTAAAAAGTCAGACCATGACTTTTCCTTTTTTGTCAGTCGCATCTTGATTTTCTGTGAAAAAAAATTAAACCACAATCTCTTAATCCTTGTTGTCCGCTCTGTACGCTCTATACGATATGGATTATTCTACGATATTCTCTATCTCAACGCTGCCGTATTTAGGTTCAAGTGTACCGTTTCCGCCATAGATGGTAAATTCAACGTTGTTATAGACGTCCTGCTTATAGACATAGGTATATCTGTCAGATTCCTCAGAATCATACGTTTCATCAGGCTCGCCGTACCTGGTCACCAGGTCTTCCGGCTTGGTGCTCTCATCAAATTTCAGACCGCCGGGCAGTTCGATGGAAGTAACGTCCTTGATAGTAACCTCCACTTGCACGATGGGGCATTCCGTCAGCTTGACCGTGTCGCTGGAAAGATTGACAGGCTGCACGCCGATTCTTTCGGAGCCTTTCTTAAGATGAACGCCAAGCATTTTGGTTCTGCCGCCCACATCCTGGTCTTCGCCTTCCATTTCCCAGCCGTTCTTCTGGAAATCCGCGTAACTGCAGGGAAGTGTGTAGGTATCGCCGTCAATCGTGATCTGATAGGTATAAAGGGCATCAGGCGTGGGGCCTTTTTCTTCCGACGATGTTTCTTCCGAGGTATCCGTCTGAGAAGACGCGTTGTCGGAATTCTTTTTGATGGAAACGGTGCAGGACGCCATCGTAACTACTGTCAGGGCAGATGCGAGCAATAAAGCTATTATTTTTTTCATGTTCAATTCCTCCGT
>CACWOA010000007.1 GCA_902762395.1 uncultured Ruminococcus sp. | reverse complement strand
ACAGCACCGACATGGCGCTCTATGATCTTTCCCTCGTTGACAAGAAAAACGCCAAAGTGACCGTGCAGAACGGGCGCGTCTGGATTTGCCTGAAATATCCCGACAATCTCGCCAGACAGTCCGAAAAATACACTTTCCGCCTCTATCATCAGAAAGATGACGGCACGGTGGAAGAAATCCCTGTCACCTGCAAACCTAACGGCATCTGGTTCGTCGTTCCAGGTCAGTCCCTATGTACTGACCTGGAACGACGCCTCCGCCGGCTCCGCCAACACGGGCGAATCGGCTGTCCTGATCTGGATCATGACCGCACTCTGCGTGCTGTCACTGGCTGCGGCAGGCGCTGTCGTTTACCGCAAGAGAAAAACCGCCGCCGAATAACCGACCGCAGATTTACCTCGAAAAAAATATAGACACCCCCAACTGAACTACCCCCGACACACATTGCCTTTGGCATTGGCTGTGTCGGGGGGCGTTTTATTGATTTTCTTGTTCGTGTACTCGTGTACTCTCTTTTCCTCACGCAAAAAAGGGCATACGACCAGCCCGTCTTGCCGCATACCCTTTTTCATTCACTGATTCACTTTTTTAGGGATTCAGTGGAAAATTACTGATATTCCACCACATTGACCCATTTGAGAAGGAATTCTCTTTCTTCCGGCTTGCCCTTGACCGACTGGGAAGCCGCGACGATGGGAAGCCACTGCTGCACATACTGCTTGGCGGTGTCGCTCTTTTTGCAGTAGAGGTTCATGTATTTCTCCGCCAGCTCGGTCTTGCCCTCCAGCGAGAAGAGAAGGTAGGTTCTCGCCGCGTCCGCCGCGCCGTTGCCCTGTGTAGCGTGCGACCAGTCGAGCACATACGCCTTGCCCTCGGCATTGACGATGATATTGCTGGGGTTGAAGTCGCCGTGGCAGACCTTGATGTGCTTTTTCATGCCCGCCAGACGCATATCCAGTTCGTAACGAGTGGTCGCGTCCAGACCCGTCTCGGAAATCTTTCTTCTCATCTTGTCCTGGAGCTTATTGAGCAGCGGGGCGCGCTTGCTCTGGATTTCGAGCTGGAGATCGACAAACAGTTCGAGGTATTCGTCCATCTTGTCGGGGTTCTTCTCCATCAGTTCCGCGAGGGTGGTTCCCTCGATATAATCATACACAATCGCCCATTTGCCGTCAATCTTGGTGACCTGATCCACCTTCGGGATCGGCAAACCCGTTTCCTCCACTCTGGCGGTGTTGAGCGCTTCGTTGAGGATATCCGCTTTGGAGAAATCCTCCGCGAACACCTTCACGGTGTATTCGCCGTTTTTATAGATCGTCTTGTTCGGACGTGTGGCAATGACTTCCATATGATCAAATTCCATGGTTGGTGCCTCCTTGAAATATTTATTCGCTATCCGATTGTAAAAGTTGAAAAGCGGCGGAAATACGGGGTCTGGTCAACGGGAAAAGGGCGATTTTTTCTCCGCTTGAAGCAAGGCAACTCGTGATATTAGGCTGTTGTCGTATTCGCCCAACCCTCTTGCGTGTCCGGGCACGTCTTGCTCGGTCGGCTGCGCCGACCTTGTGGGGCGCTGCCCCACTCCCTGCAAGGGCGCTGCCCTTGACCCGCCAGGAGGAACAAGTTCCCCCTGGACTCCCACGCTCGCATTCGCTCGCTAATTATGCGCTGCGCTATGCTTTTTTCTGCCCTGTTCCTTATTCGCCGTAGTACGCCTTGCAGTACAGCTCCTTCATCTCGCTGATAAGGGGATATCTCGGATTCGCGCCGGTGCACTGGTCGTCAAAGGCATTCTCGCTCATCTCGTCGAGCGTCGCGAGGAAGGCTTCCTCCGTCACGCCGTAATCCGCAATGGTCTTCTTGATGCCTATGGTTTCCTTGAGCTGTTCCAGCTTGGCGATCAGACCCTCCAGCTTCTCGTTGTCGTCCTTGCCCTCAATGCCGAGGTATTCCGCGATTTCGGCGTATCTTCTGAGGGTCTTGGGGTGATCGTACTGCGAGAAGGTACCCATCTTGGTGGGAACTTCGGCGGCATTGAAGCGCATGACGTAAGGCAAGACAAGCGCGTTGGCGATGCCGTGGGCGATGTGATGGTACGCGCCCAGCTTATGCGCCAGCGAGTGATTGATGCCGAGGAACGCGTTGGCAAACGCCATACCCGCGAGGGTGGCGGCATTCGCCATTTTCTCCCTTGCGTAAGGCTGGTTGCAGCCGTCCTCATAGCAGATCGGCAGGTATTCAAAGATGGTCTTGATGGCCTGCAGCGCCAGACCGTCGGTGTAATCGGTCGCCATGATGGAAACATACGCTTCGAGCGCGTGGCTCATCGCGTCGATGCCGGAGGCGGAGGTCAGACCCTTGGGCGCGGTCATTTGCAGATCCGCGTCCACAATCGCCATGTTCGGCAGGAGCTGGTAATCCGCGAGCGGGTATTTGATGCCCTCGTCGTCGGTGATGACGGCAAAGGGGGTCACTTCGGAACCGGTACCCGCGGAGGTCGGCACCGCGATAAAGTAAGCCTTTTCGCCCATCTTGGGGAAGGTGTAGACTCTCTTGCGGATATCCATAAAGCGCATGGCCATATCCATGAAATCCACTTCGGGATGCTCATACAGCACCCACATGATCTTGCCCGCATCCATGGCGGAGCCGCCGCCGAGCGCGATAATGCAGTCCGGCTCAAAGGCGCGCATCTGCTTCACGCCCTCCTCGGCGCAGGCGAGCGTCGGATCGGGCGCGACGTCGAAGAAAGTCGCGTGGACAATGCCCATTTCGTCAAGCTTGTCGGTAATGCACTTGGTGTAGCCGTTCTTGTAAAGGAACTGGTCGGTGACGATGAAGACTCTCTTTTTGCCCATGACGTTTTTGAGTTCGTCAAGCGCGACAGGCAGACAGCCCTTTTTGATGTAAACCTTTTCAGGCGCTCTGAACCACAGCATATTCTCTCTCCTCTCGGCTACCGTCTTGATATTGATGAGGTGCTTCACGCCGACATTCTCGGAAACCGAGTTGCCGCCCCATGAGCCGCAGCCCAGCGTGAGCGAGGGTGCCAGCTTGAAGTTGTAGAGGTCGCCGATGCCGCCGTGAGACGAAGGGGTATTGACCAGAATGCGGCAGGTCTTCATTCTTGCGCTGAATTCGTCGATCTTGGCGGTTTCGGTGAGGGCGTTGCAGTAGAGCGACGAAGTGTGACCGTAGCCGCCGTCCGCGATGAGCTGCTCGGCTTTGGCGAGCGCGTCCTCAAAATCCTCCGCCTTGTACATCGCCAGCACGGGGGAAAGCTTTTCATGCGCGAATTCCTCGGAGATATCGACGCTTTCCACTTCACCGATCAGCACCTTGGTGGCTTCGGGAACTTCCACGCCCGCGAGCGCCGCGATGGCAACAGGCTTCTGACCGACGATCCTGGCGTTGAGCGCGCCGTTGATGATCATGGTCTTGCGCACCTTGTCTTTTTCATCGTCATCCAGGAAATGGCATCCTCTCTTGGCAAATTCGTCCCGCACCTGACCGTAAATCTCCTTGTCAACGATGACCGACTGCTCGGAAGCGCAGATCATGCCGTTGTCAAAGGTCTTGGAATGGATGATCGAACTGACCGCCAGCAGAATATCCGCCGACTTGTCGATGATGGCGGGGGTATTGCCCGCGCCCACGCCGAGGGCCGGCTTGCCGGAGCTGTAGGCCGCCTTGACCATGCCGGGACCGCCGGTGGCGAGAATAATGTCGGCTTCCTTCATGACCAGGTTGGTCATTTCGAGAGAGGGAACGTCAATCCAGCCGATGATGCCTTCGGGAGCGCCCGCTGCCACAGCCGCTTCCAGCACGATCTTCGCCGCCTCAATCGTACTCTTTTTGGCACGGGGATGGGGGCTGATGATGATGCCGTTGCGGGTTTTCAGACAGATCAGGGTCTTGAAAATCGCCGTTGAAGTGGGATTGGTGGTGGGAATGACCGCTGCCACCACACCGATCGGCTCCGCGATTTTTTTGGTGCCGAACACCTTGTCCTCTTCGATCACGCCGCAGGTTTTGGCGTCCTTGTAGGCATTGTAGATGTACTCGGCGGCATAGTTGTTTTTGATGACCTTGTCCTCGACCACACCCATGCCGGTTTCCTCCACCGCCATTTTGGCAAGGGGCAGTCTCGCCTTGTTGGCCGCGATGGCAGCCGCAAGGAAGATTTTGTCAACCTGCTCCTGCGTGTAGGTCGCAAATTTTCTCTGCGCCTCCTTCACCTGTGCCAGCTTCTTTTCCAGCGCTTCCACGCCGTCTACGATTTCGTACTCTGCCATAGTCGATGTCTCCCATCTGTGGTAATATTGGTAAGTGTGTACGGATTCCCCTCCCATCTTGTGTGGAACAGGGGAAAATATGCTCTTCGTTAATATATTAACAAACTTTTGTCCGTTTGTCAAACAGATAATCTGCGGAAAAGGGCATTTTTGGCAATATCGTCCAATTGTTCAAAATCGAACAAACAAGAGGGACATTTCTATTGAACCTGCTAAACCTTTCTTTATTATACTCAATATTTATAAAAATTTCAAGAATAATATTGAAATTTATGTTTTATTTTATTAAAATAATAACGGAAGGTTAATTTTTCTGTGCGGTACTGGATTTCACCTGCTTTTGTGATATAATAAAAGTACCGTTGGATTTCTCTTTGGAAAGGTGGTGTTGGGAACATGAGAAGAAACGTGATGGCGGCTTTCGCCCTCTCCCTCAGCATTGTCGGTACCGTGATCTCCATTATCGGCATTGTGCTGGCGGGATGTGCGCTCGGCAGCAGAAGACGTCTGTATCATCACTGACGCATTCAACAGAAAAACGGGTCGGAAAACGCCGCAGCAGACGGTATTTTCTGACCCGTTTTTTTGATTGTGACAGCCGTCAGGAAGCCGGACGCAGTCCCACTCGAATCTTATCGGCAATCATGGCGATAAACTCGCTGTTGGTGGGCTTTCCGCGTGACACCTGCACCGTACTGCCGAAGTAGTAATGCAGCGTTTCGATGTCGCCTCTGCCCCACGCCACCTCGATGGCGTGGCGAATTGCCCGCTCCACACGGGAGGGCGTCGTCAGATACTGCTCCGCCACACGAGGGTAAAGCTGCTTGGTCACCGCGTCAAGAATGGCGGGTTCCCGCACCGCCTCCACGATGGAAAAGCGCAGATAATGATAGCCCTTGATATGAGCGGGAACGCCGATCTGATGAATGATATCCGTGACCAGCGTCTCCAGCGATTGACCGTTGAACGCGGCATCCGGACTGTAGCCCGGCAGCCCCATTCTGTTCCCCGCCGCTTCCTCCGGGCAAAGTATCCGGTAAAGCTGCACGGGAGCAGCCGGTCGGGTCACAATGGCAGCCGCCCCCGCCTCATACAGTTCGCGCTGCAGCCGCGCATTCTCATATTCGCAGAGTATCATGAAGGGTGGGCATTGCGCGCCCCATTTCCGGCGGGCTGTCCGAATCACCGACACGGCATTGGTTTCATCCACAAAAAGATCCCACAATACAATAGCGGGACGGTATCTCTCGATGGCAGCAAACAAAGCCGGAATGCTGCTGTCTACAGATACAAACCGCGCCGCGATGATATCAGGCGACAAAATGACGCCTTCCTCACCGATCGGCACACCGGCTGCGTGCAGAAACATTTCCTTGTTTTTGCGCGACATAAGAACCTTGTTTATCATGACCACAATCTCCCAACAATGGATTTATCAACCGAAACCGGCAGCCGGCAGAAAGTGACGCGGAGCCGCCGTTTCGACCGGGAATAATGCTATCATAAATAGCGGCTGATTTCAAGTTTTTTCGATTAAATTTTTCACTTCGCTGCGTTTTTTGGTTACTTGAACAAAATCAATTTTTTTGAAATTTTCCTTTCTTTCTTCCGGATTTTCCCCTTTTATTCGACATTTTTTTACAATTTATTAGAGAAAATGAATAATCACGGTCATCATAAAGTGAATAAAATATACATTCATATGAACTTCACTGTATATCCATGCGAACCTTTCTTTTCAAGTTATTTCGATTTAAATGTTTCGCTTATGATATCTATTCATTCATTGGTCGAATGATTTGGATATTTTTCCGATAACGCGAGCTTGCTGTCGCGTTATATTGAACATTTTTCACATGGTCAAACGGCATTTTTCTGAACGCCTCTTTTTTTCTCTTCTCCCGTCGCCGCTCTGTACCCACCTTTGTGCAAAATCACTATGACGCACACAAAAATCGACAATGCCATACGGCGGCATCCCGCGTTTGCACACAGATATGCCGCCGATTTTTCGCCGGAGAATCAGAGAATAATGCAGATCAGACCGCTGCATCCCTCGTTGATAATGCGCTCGATGGTTTCGCGCATTTTGTCGCGGGCATCCACCGGCATTTTACTGAGCTTGTTGTGAAGCCCTTCGTTGACCAGCTCATGCAGCGACTTGCCGAAGATATTGGACTGCCAGATGGAGGAGGGTTCCTCTTCAAAGCCCTTGAGAAGGTACTTGACCAGATCCTCCGACTGCTTCTCCGAACCGACAATCGGGGCGACTTCGGTGGTGATGTCGGTCTTGATAATGTGCAGCGACGGCGCGGAAGCCGTCAGGCGCACGCCGTAGCGTCCTCCCTGCTTCATCAGTTCGGGTTCCTCGAGGGTCAGTTCCTCCATCGACGGCATGACAATGCCGTATCCGGTGCGCTCCACCTCGTCGAGCGCGTCGCTGAGCTTGTCGTACTTCTTCTTGATCTGAGCGAGTTCCGTAATGGAGCGCATGAGATCGGCTTCGCTGTCGATGGGCAGTCCCGTCTTTTCTCCGATGATCTGATAGAAAAGGTGCGGCAGCAGCTCCGCTTTGACACGGGTCTTGCCTGTGCCGAGGTCAATGGACTGGATGGCGGCAGCCGTCACATAGCGGTTTTCCGACAGCGCCTCCACCAGACGACCGATCTCGCGGATGCGGCGGATGCCCTTGGCGGCGCGGCGGATGGTGTCGGTCAGATCGGTCTTGAGCCAGTGATCCCGGTCGAGCGAATGAAACCACGAAGGCATATCAATGGCAACCGAGCGCACGGGGAATTCATAAAGCACCTCGGAAAGCACCTGCTGAATCTCGCCTTCGGAAATCTGCTGGCAGTTGACCGCCATCACGGGAACGCCGTATTTGTCGGTCAGCCGCTGCGCCAGCGCGGCGTTTTCGGGCGTAGTGGGGTCGGCACAGTTGAGAAGCACGGCAAAGGGCTTGTTGATCTCCTTGAGTTCATTGATGACGCGCTCCTCCGCCTCCTCATATTCCTCGCGGGGAATGTCGCTGATGCTGCCGTCGGTGGTGACGACCAGTCCGATGGTGGAATGCTCGGTGATGACCTTGCGGGTGCCGATTTCCGCCGCTAAATTAAAGGGAATCTCCTCATCGAACCACGGGGTCTTGACCATGCGAGGCGCGTTGTTTTCGATATACCCCAGCGACGACGGCACGATATAGCCCACGCAGTCGATCATTCGCACGCGGAAGGAAGCGGTGTCGTCCAGCTCGATCTCAATCGCCTCTTCGGGAATGAACTTCGGCTCGGTGGTCATGATCGTGCGACCCGCCGCCGACTGCGGCATTTCGTCGGTGGCGCGCTCCACCTTGTATTTGCTGCTCATATTGGGCAGCACGAGGGTTTCCATAAACTGCTTGATAAAGGTGGATTTGCCGGTGCGCACCGGACCGATCACGCCGATATAGATATCGCCGCCCGTTCTCTCGGCAATGTCTCTGTAAATTTTGGTGTCTTCCATTTTACTTCTCCTTCCCCATTACGCTGTGACGATCAGCAGTCTGCTTTCGTCCACGGTATCGCCCTCAATATCGTTGTCCGCCCGGATGGACTCCACCGAGGAATTGAATTCGCGGGCGATGTCCCAAAGCTCCTCGCCCTGCTCCGCGAAGTACAGCACGGCGGCGGGTCGGTTTTCCTCCGACTTGGGACGGCTCGGATCTATCTCCACCGCGCACACGGGGCGCACGGGAATATCCTCATAGAGCGAGGAATGCACGCACAGCTCGGTTTGCAGCTCGATCTTGTTCTCCCCCGTCACGGTGTAGCCGCAGGATTTCACGCCCACCGTAACGTCGGGGCGGAGGATCTGTCCCGACGCTTCCTGTGCAACGGCACATTCAAAGCGCAGGTTCTTTTCACTGTAGACCACGCCCTGGCGGGGGTCGCGGAGAATCATGCAGACAACCATGCTGCCTGTAATCGCGGTCTTGCCGTCGCGGTAAACGGCGCGGCTGTCCGGCACACTGCACCAGAGATCGCACACACCCTCGATTTTGACGTCGCCCGTATCCACCGTCTGACGGATGACCGTCGTCTCCGAGACGGTGCTGCACAGCTTTTCCAGACGCATCTGCTTTTTCTGGCAGTTCACTTCATAGTCCACGGAATATGCGTCGCTGAGCCATTCGATGTGCATCGAACGGTACGCTCTGACATTCGCCGCGGCGCGAAGCTCCACATCCACCCGGCGGTATTCCCCGTCTGCGTCGGTGCGCAGCGACACCTCGAGCGCGTCGGTGCAGAGACGGATATCCACCATGCAGGTGTCATCCAGCCCCGTCACGTCAAAAAACTGGTTGAACGGAATGACATATTCCATATGCTCCGGCTCGCCGCCCTGCTCGGTGCAGTAGACCATCGTAAAGATCGCGTCGCCCTTGACGATGAGCTTGTTGACAATCGGCTTGCATTCCTCGATGCACATCACCGCGTCGGTGCGGATGATGGAAGAAATGGGCGGCTTGCCCTCGCTCAGTTCAATGGCCTCTCCGAGATCGAAGGGAATGCGGGTGCAGCTCACTAAGTCGCTGACGTCGCAAGCCTCCTTTTTGAGGCGCAGCCCCTGCCCCTCCACCTCGCTGATGATCTCGTTGGTTTTGGGGCAGACGGCGGTCATATGCACCGTAAACGCTCCGTGAATATCCAGCTTGCGCTGGCTGACCGCGCGGCAGTTGACATAATCCACATGCGCCGACGCGAGAAGCCTGACGTTTTCGGCGGTATTCTCGTATGGCACCGTCGCCTTGAAGGGGTAGTCGCGCTCGCAGCAGCGGATTTTCTTGTCCCTGTCGTCGAGGTAAATGACCGAAATCTTTGCGCTGCCCTCCACTGTCAGCGCGTCAAACGACACGTCCTGCGATGTAATCATCGGCGTGACACGGCATTTGAGAAGCTTGCCGATGTCGGGGCAGTAGTCGGGCAGGGTGAAATCCACATCCACCGCCTGCTCACAGTTTCCTTCAAATAAGACTTCTACAGCTTTGCATTCCATGCACTTTCTCTCCTTTTGGGGAAGTACCGTTTTTTCTTCTTCCGGTCCTTCGTTTGGTTTCTGTCACATTCATATTCACACCCTGTCCCGATTATGCATGGCAGTTCAAAAAAACAGGATTACAAATGTAAAACAAATTGACAGAAAACGTAAAACGATGTATAATGTAAAAAAAACTAAAAGGGGAATCCTCTATGGCAAAATGGAAAAAAGCAAAAACCGTCTGCTCCGTTGCGCTGTCAATTCTGGCGATCGGCACATTATCCGCCGGGATGGCATTTTTCTTTATCCACAGGTCGGACAGCAGCAGCCTCTCATCATCCGATCAACCGTCCGTCACCGAGGTTCCCCCCTCGCATGATGTCATTGAAGACGAATCTTATCTGCTCAACCGCAATACCCACTTCGGTGACTCATTCCGGAGCGAATTGCTCAACGAAGAAAAAATCATATATGACGCAATGGTGCAGCATATCGTCGTGGAGAGACGCAGTGATGATCTGCACATTGATTTCTCGTCCGTTACAAAAGGCTTCCGCAATAATCATCTGGTGGATCAGATGATTTTTTATGCCTTTGAAGCTTTACAAAACGATTATCAGGAATCCTTCTGGGTCACATATCCGATCAGTATCATCCGACGTGAGGGCGATATGGTCCGCGAAATCACTCTGAAATTCAGGGAACAATATCCCGACAGACAAGAGGAAGTAGATACGGTACTCGCCAATATAGATCTGACAGTGGAAAAAATCAGGGAAACAGGCGTTTCCGGATCACGTTACCATACAGCGAAAGCCATTCATGACTACATCTGCCGGAAGATGTCGTATGACGCCGACGCCGCCGATAAATTGGAGGTACCGGAAGCAAACACGATCCTTCCGTTATTCGGCGGCGGCAGCAGGGGCCGACAATTTGTATGCGAAGGCTACGCCAGATCGTTTCAGCTCCTGTGCAACAGATTTGACGTCCCTTGTGTTTTGGTGGGGGGAAATGTCGATACAGTCGCTCACGCATGGAATGAGGTAAAAATGGACGACGGAAAGTGGTACGGCGTTGATGTTACATGGGATGATACGGGCGGTTATAAGCCCATTTACACCCATTTTCTGTGCGGCAAAAACACCGTAGATGAATACAGCGCCGTAAACGCCACGTTTTCAGACGAACATCACCCCGATGCAGGGATATTTATGTGGGGCGAGTCAACATTCTCCTATCCCGAACTGGCTGACGAGAGATACGAGCCTGCCAACTCTTAAGAAGACAGGACGGCAGCGATAAAAAGTCCGCGGCATCACTCCATCCTGCCCCGCGCGATGCAGAATCGCGGAACAGAAGATAAAAACACAGCGGAAATCAAAAGATTCAGAGAAATTTCATTGACATGTCCCGTTCCCATATGATACAATGATTTTATCTGCAAAAGTATAAGAAGCCCGTGACAAAACATGAATGGGGAGATGACGCCATGAGCGCAGCCAAAGGAGCTTCCTCAAAACCGAATGATACGACACGCGTACTCGTCACCGTCGCCGCACTGATCGCGGTGGTGATTCTCCTGGTGGTGATCTATGTGGTAAGCTACCGGATGAAAAGAGGTCCCAAAACCGTTTCCCCGTCGGATACGGTTTCGGCCGCCGACACGGTCTCACCCACAGATACAGAAACGGATACCGAAGGGACAACCCTGCCCTCGCAGGAACCGGAAACGACCACCACTGCCGCCACCGGCTATATCATTGATACCGACAAAAACGTCAACGAATTTATCCGCAACCCCAATTACCAATCGGATTATTATGTGGTTGTCTACACCCTTTCCCAATCGGTCGTGACCTACAAAAAAGACAGCAACGGCGGCTACACCAAGCTTTACAAACGCCTGAAATGCTCCACCGGCGTCAAAGGCGTCACCCCCACCAAAGAGGGCGTTTACAGCATCCTCCAGAAATACCGCTGGTATCGGCTGATGGGCGGCGTTTACGGACAATACTGCTGCCGCTTTTCCGAGGAAGAAGGCTACTACTTCCACTCTGTCCCTTACAAGGCCAAAGATCCCTCCACGATGAGCAATGACGGCTATGACAAGCTGGGGACCTCCGCCTCCCACGGCTGCATCCGCCTGTGCGCACGCGACGCGAAGTGGCTCTATGATCACCTTCCCGTCGGCACACAGGTCAGCGTTGTCTGGGAAAAGGGTCCCTATGGTCTGAACATTCCCACCCGAAACACCGACCCCAAATACAGCGGCTGGGATCCCACCGACCAATGGTCGCCCGGCAATCCCTACTTCACCGTTGAAACCACCACCGAGGCGACGGCTGCCGCGGACGACAACACCACACAAGCCGGTTCTGCCACTTCCGCCGCGACGGAGGCTCCCGCCCCCACACAGGCCACTTCGGCTGCCGACGGTTCATAAAACGAAAAACGAAAAAGCCTCACATGATCTCCGGCGATCACCCGGAATCATGTGAGGCTTTCTTTTGAAAATTGAAAAACTCCCTGTCGTTACTCGTTCGGTTCGTCCTGCTTCGGATTGGTGCCGAGCAGCATTTTCAGCTTGCCGCTGAATCGCAGATCAGACACAATGTTTCTCATTTTCCCGCAGGAGGGACACTTGCTCTGATAGGGAAAATAGATACAATTCGGTCTTTTTAATCTCGTATGATATCGTTTGTTGATACAGCTCCGGCATGTATACGATTCATATTTCCCGTTCTTTTTCCATGTTGCAAACACTTTGGATCACCCTTCACACACAGCACTCATCTGACAAAACCGCTCCGGCACAACCGTTCCCCTGCGCATTCACAAAAAGAACAACTCCTCGCGCCATCCGTATCGTCGATAAAATTAGTTTATCATAACGTCTACTCTTCGTCAACAGTTTGCCATCCCGATTCACAAAAAAAACACAATCCCCTGCTGTCGGGGAATCCTTTCCCCATCGGTCATACGGAGGCGGAACGTGTCATTCCTTCAAAAGCGCCTTGCCATGGCATTGACCGACGGCAAGGCGCTTTTCCTGTATCACCGGAGACTTACCGTCGCGGCTTGTGAAACGGTAGATTTTCCCATTTGTCGGTCGGCACACAGGGATATCAATTTTTGATTTCCCTCTGTCAGCCATTAGCGATTAGCTTTTTAAGCTTGACGCCGATTTCATTGACTGCTTCCCGGTCTGCTATAAGAAGCTTACGCCGTCTCCCTTTGCGCCGACGGCAAAGCTCACGCGGGCGCCCGCAGGTACAGGGACACTTTCGGGCGGTCGGGTGATGACCGGACGTTTCCTGCCGCCACATACGCCGCTACCGAAGTCGCCTGTCTGCCGCTGCCGTCCGTCACGGTACAGCACACCTGCATGCCGTTCCACCAAAGCGCCGCCGTTTCCTCAAAAGACGAAGCCGTGCGGTTTTGCCATTGCGTCCATTGGCTGTCCCCCGGCAGGCGGTAATACCACTGGTAACGCAATTCCGTGCCAAATGCCTCCACTGAGAAGACCGCTTTTTCCCCCGGTTTCACATTCACGTCCTTCGGCTGCCGCACGATCACAGGCGCGGAGATGACTCTGATCCGCACAGGTTCGGAAACCGTCAGACGTCCTGCCTTATCCCGCGCCTCGCAGCGCACCCGCATACCGTCACATAACGCCTCCGACGGCAGGTCAACCGACGGCGTATCATAACCGTTCAGACGAATCCACATCGCGGCGGGCGTCTTCTGACAGTACCACTGCCAGCGGCAGTCGCTGCCGCTGACCGCCGCACTGACGGTCGCCCCTTCTCCCTCCCGGACGATCACATCTCCCGTCAGAGAAACAAGCTTTGGCGCACGGTTAAACCGATCAAATACAGACAAAATCTCTTTCACAGAACGTGCGCCTTTTACCGTCAGTGTCGCTGACTGTGACAAAACGGACTTTCCGAACGCGTCGGATACGACGCAGTAAACCTCGCTTCCATTCCGTGACATATACGCGGTCGTCCGCCACTCGGCATCGTTTTCTCCTGTCAGAAGCTTTCCCACATCGTCATGCGATGATTTGCAATACCATTGGTGTTGCAGTCCGTCGCCGTAGGTCTTTACGGAAAAAGAAACGGAGGCGCCGTTGTCTGCCGTCACGCTTTCCGGCTGTGAAAAAAAGCCTGTCGACGGAACAACAGAAACGGCGGCAACCGACGTACTGCGCACGGTCCGTTTATACACATTGCTGACCCTGCCATACACCTGGGCGCCATCCCATTCCTCCGTCAGCCGCACGGACAGGGAATTTTGTGTCTGTGTCTCCCATTTGGTCCACAGCAGGTCATTCTTTAGCCGATAATACCATTGAAAACGATCGCCGAACGCATAGGTGTTCACCGAAAAGGACACTTCGTCCCCGATCTCCGGCGTCTCATTCCGGGGCTGCGTCGTCAAGGTCATCCGGGGGCGCAGCGTGACGCGGATGGGCTGGGTGGCAGTGCGTCTGCCGTCTCTGTCGGTAATGACACAGCAAACCTGCCTTCTGTCCCAGAAACAGGAAGCCCCTGCTTCCGCCGCGGCAGCGGTCTGCCCCTCCCAGACCGACCAGAAACAACTGCCGTCCGGTCGGTAATACCACTGGTAGCTTAAACCGTTCCCCTGCGCCGCTACGCTGAACCCGATGACGTCGTTGACAGACGCCATTACATCCTCCGACAGCATGACGACAACGCCCTCGGTCGCGGGCGATTCGTTCTGGTTATAGCCATCCCGTTTTATGCCGTCATCGGAAAACCGATCCATCACCACACTCTTGTCGGGACGGTCAAAGCGGTTGCGCATCACAGCCGCCCGGCTGCCGGATGTGTGCACGTCTGTGTCCTTTACCCCGCGGAAAACATTATCCGAAATCACCGTCAGCGATGGGCTGTTTTCCACAAACACGCCTCTTCCTTGCACATCCGTCACGGTATTGCCCGTCACACTTCCCATGGAATCACTGTAATACACGGCAACCACGTCGGAAGCGCTGTCGTCGGTCTCCGTGGGACGGATGGTGCGGGCGTTGACGGGGTACACCTGTCTGCCCGTCGGTTCGGGTTCATCTGATGCCGTCGGTGCTTCGATACGCTTGTATACCGCGTCAATGATCTGCCGCTCCGCCTCCGTAGGCAGCACACCGCATTCCTCCGGCAGTCCTTTGCTGTACATTCTCACGGAAGATGACCGCTTCCCCACCTGTGAAATGCGGTTGTCGGTAACATTTACCACAGAACCGCCCGTCAGTGAAAGACCGCGCGTACCCATGCCTTCCATCACATTGCCGACGACATCGCCGCCCGTGCCAAACGCGTTGAGAAACGTGCCACAGTCCGAAGCACGACAGTCCTTCACCGTCAGACCCCTTACCCCGAACGCATTCACACAGCTCCCCGGCAGGTGGCGGAACACGCAGTTTTGCACCGTTACACGAGAGGTACTGTTCTCCTCATCTATGTACCTGACGCCTACACCGCCGTGTACGCTGTCAAAGACACAATCCCTCACTGTCACATTGCGGGACATCCGATATTCCTTCTTCTCGATGTATCCGACAGCAACCGCTTCCCGTGAATCAGGGCTTTCTTTTCCTGTGGTCATAGCATCATGGAACGTGCAGCCCGTCACCTCCACATCCTCCACGCCCGCCAGCATCACGGCATGGCAGGAGGATTGGCGCATATCCAGATCACGGAGGCGGATATCGCGCGCTTTGACGATGACAATAGGGGCAGTGGGACCATCCCCCGCAGAGGCGTTCGCATTCCAGCGTCCGCCGCAGATGGTTACATCGGTCAGCGTTTCATCAGCGGTATTCCCCTCGTTCCGGCGTCCCGCACCGCTCTGAAGCATACAGCCGTTGTCACCGCAATCATTCAGCTCTGCCTCGGCACTGAGAATAAAACGGACGTGAGAAGGGATATACAGCATATGCGCTATGTGATATTGACCGTCCGACAAACGGACAGTGACCGGCTTCTCCTCATCGGCATATTCCTCCGCAAAATCAAACGCCGCCTGTATCGCGGCGCTGTCGTCCTTTCCGTCTGTGCCGTCCGCCCCGAAGGCAGCGGCATTGATCTCCGGCGCGTTGCCATATGTGACACGGAGAAAGACCGGAGAACCGACCGCCGTATTTCCGTAACCGTCCGTCACCGCACACCGGAACCGCAGCGCATGGCGCGGACAGACATCCGCCCGAAAGGAAAGCGTCGGCTCGGTGGCGCCCCGGCACTCGCTGAAGTATTGTCCGGCTATATCCGATATATCGGATATATCTGTCCACAGATTCGTCCCGGGGTCACAAATCTGCCACTGGTAGCGAAGCTGCTGCCCCTCCGCCCGCACAGAAAAACGGGCCGTCTGGTAAAGCGGCACCACACAACTGACCGCATCCGAAACGATTACCACCGCCCGGTCGGAAAGGGACGCGGTCGCTTCCCCCGTAAAGCCGCTCTCGTCGGACGCTCCCGCCGCCCATGCGTCGATATGTCCCCCATATCCTAAAGAAACAGCCAGCACCAGACACAGTATCAGCAACCGTAAACGTCTCATTTTTTCCTCCCTCACAAAAACGGACACCAAAGCAAAGCCAAAGCTACTGCCACGATGTCCGTCAACAGCGATATGAAATTGCGTAAAAGAACCCTGCCGGGCATTTGCCGTCAGGCATTCACTTTTGTGTGCTTCATGGAATATTTCTTGCGGTACTCCTCCACCAGCTCATCGGACAGGCTGTTTTTGATATCCTCGCCGAGGTTGTCCACATGGATGCTGTAGCTCTCGTCATGCGCTTCGACCATCGCGAAGATTACCTTGGAGCAGTGTACCGCCATTCTTTCAAAATTGGTGAGAAGCTCGTTGAATTCCGTCCCTTGCTTAAGCGTGCATTTGCCGGACTGAAGCCGTTCGACATGATGCATTTCCGCCTTGCTGCAAAGCGCCCGGATCACCATCGTGAGCGCCGCGACTCTGCCATCGGTGCGCCATCTGTTGTGAATAAAATCATCCACCGTGATCTGCACGATCTCCGTGACCGCCTGTTCCAGAATTTTCAGCTCCTCCATGGCGTCCTCGGAATATTCAATGTTATTCTCGTACCGCTCCTTGGCGACATAGGCAATAATCATGGAATGGTCGGTCAGACGTTCAAGATAGGACAGCGTGTGCAGGTATTTAAACACATTGGTACTCTGTTCCTTCGTCATTTCACCCTTGGAGAGCTTCATGAGATAGGTGCCGATGCTGTCTTCATAGAGGTCGCCCATTTTCTCATAGCGCTGCACCTTGGCAAATTCTTCCTCAGAGTAATTGTTAAGCACCTGGATGCAATGACGCACACTCTTCTGCGCCGTCAGCGCCATATCATACACGGCCTTTTGCGACTGGGAAATCGCCAGCGCGGGATAGCGCAGGAAACGCTCGTCCAGCACGATGGGTTCCTCGGTCTGCGCCGCGTCGGAGGGCTTCTCCTTAATCATCAGGCAGGTCATCTTCTCGATAGGCCCGATGAACGGGAAAAGGAACACCACATTGAAAAAACGGAACACGGTATTCACCAGCGCCACCGAAACGGTAGTCATCGTCATGGACGTAAAGGAAAAATGCAGAAACGCGTCCAATATGTAGAATATGGGAGCGCAGACCACTACGCCGAGTACCGACAAAAACAGGTAGACAAAAGCGGTGCGCCGGCCGTTGATGTTGGCACTGATCGCGGAGAGCAGCACAGGAAGCGCCGCGCCGATGGAGATGCCCAGAATAATGGGCAGTGCCATGTGAAAATCAATGGCTCCCGTCACGGTCAACGCCTGCAAAATACCGACCGCCGCCGAAGCGCTCTGCAACACAGCGGTAATCAGAACGCCCACCAGAATACCCACCAGCGGGTCGGACACCATCGTCAGTGTGTCAATAAACGCCTGGCTCTGCTGCAAAGGCTCCACCGAACCGCTCATGGTTTCCATGCCCACCATCAGCACGACAAAGCCCAGCATGATGTCGCCTACGTTGTCGTACTTCTGTTTGAACATGCGAATAAAAATGCCGATGAGGGCAATAATGCCGGTCAGCGTGGTCGTGGAAAACAGCGAAACCCAGCCGTCTCCCCCTCCGACCTCGGACAGACAAATCACCCAGCCCGTGATACTCGTACCGAGTATGGCACCCAGCACAATCGGAATGGCTCTGCGAAACTTCATCATGCCGGAGTTGACGAAACCGACCGCCATGACGGAAGTGGCGGATGACGACTGGATGATCGCCGTCACGCCCGTTCCCAACAGCAGTCCCTTTAAAGGCGTATCGGTCAGCTTGGCCAGCAAAAGCTCGAATTTTCCGCCTGCTGTTCTTTTCAGTCCGTCGCCCATGAGCGACATACCGAACAGGAACAACACCATGCCGCAAAGAAGCGAAAATACATTTGAAATACTCATTGTGTCACACTCTCATTGGTATCGTTTCTTCTTTTTTCCATGGAGAATTTCCGTTTCGCCCTCCGTTTGTGAAGGCAAGGGGACATTGGCGTCCGTCATGCGCCGCAAAGTCCTTGCGCTTCGGACAAATCGACCGACAAAACAAAAATTCCGCCTCTATGATTGTAACATATGCTGCTTGCTATGTCAAGAACGATTGCTTTCTTGGCGGAAATTTCTGAAAATGTTTTTGACTTCCTCATTGGAAAGGATCACGGGAAACGCGGCGAAAAGGCAGCCCGCCGGTTCGCGCCAGTTGTTCCATATAGGCTTCCAATCCCTTCTGGGGGTGGTCGATCACAATGAATCCCTTGCGTTTCCACCGCTTTTCCTCATACAGCCGGATGGCCTGCGCGTCGGTGACAGGGAAAGCGGAAAGAAAGACATACTGCCGCACATGACCGCTTACCGCCGTGACGCACAGTCCGATATCCCTGATATCCGACAGCGCCACCCGGTCGATCCGCCACCACAGCCATTTCTCGGTCACGAAGCTTTCATCCGCCGTGACCTTTCTCTGCAAAAAAGGGGAACAGAGGAGGAACATCCCTTCAAGCGCCGTCAGAAGCCGCAGACTCGCTGCCAGGTCATCGGCACTCCGGATGGGACCAGTCCGTACAACACGTTCAGGCAATAATATCCGAATGCATTCACTTTCCATTTCATCACCGCTCTCCCCTTCCCTTTATGATAACGAAAAAGTGCCTATCGACCGGACAAAACCGACCCATAGGCACATTATGATAATCATTAAAACTGAAATGTGTCTTTGATTCCCAGCCACTTCTGATCTTTGTCGCTGAGGTTGAGGGGTGTACCGTCCTCAAGGGTGTAGCCTTCGGCGCTCGCGGAACCCTGGTATTCCCCCCGGAGCTGCGGCCAGTCAATGCCGATCGCCGGGTCGTTCCACGCCATGCCGCCCTCGTCGTTGGGATGATAGAAATCGTCACACTTATAGCAGAATTCCGCCGTGTCGCTCAGCACCAGAAATCCGTGCGCAAAGCCGCGGGGAATGAGGAACTGCTTCTTGTTTTCCTCGGTAAGCAGTTCGCCGTGCCACTTGCCGTAGGTTTCGCTGCCGCTTCTCAGATCGACCGCCACATCGTACACTTCACCCTTGATGACCCGCACCAGCTTGGTCTGGGAATACTGCTTCTGGAAATGCAGACCGCGCAGCACGCCCTTGGAAGACATCGACTGATTATCCTGTACAAAGACAATATCCAGTCCCGCCTCTTCCATATCGCGCTGGCTGTAGGTCTCCATGAAGTATCCGCGCGCGTCGCCGTGAACGGCAGGCGTGATGACGCAGAGTCCCTCGATGCCGTCTACATTATAATCTACCTTGATCTGTCCCATGTTCGGCTCTCCTTAGTTGTCAATTTCTTTGAGATATCGTTCCAGCGCGTCCTGCCACGTCGGAAGAGGCGTAAAGCCTGCCTCACGCAGCTTGCTCTTGTCCAGCCGGCTGTTGAAGGGACGCGCCGCCTTGCTGAGCCCGTATTCGGCGGTCGTCACCGGAATCACGTTGACGGACATCCCCGCCTGACGGTAAATCTCCTTGGTGAAGTCATACCAACTGATATAACCGCCCTCATTGGTCGCGTGATAATAGCCGTACCTGTCGGTTTCGTTCATATCGACCAACAGGCGTGCGAGGTCAAGCGTATAGGTCGGCGTGCCGATCTGGTCGCATACCACACGCACGGTGTCATGCGTTTTGCCGACATTCAGCATGGTTTTGATGAAATTTTTGCCGTTCAGACCGAATACCCACGCAATGCGCACGATGAAATACTTCTCCAGCAGCGACGAAACCGCCTGTTCGCCTTCCAGCTTGGTACGTCCGTAGACGCTCAGCGGTCCGTAATTGGTGTCATCGGGCTGCCAGGGACGTTCTCCCTGTCCGTCAAATACATAATCGGTGCTGATATAGGTCATCTTGCATCCGAGTTCCGCGCAAACTTCGGCAATGTGACGGGTTCCGTCCACATTCACCGCCGTCACCTTGGGAATGTTTTCCTCGTCTTCCGCTGCGTCCACCGCCGTCCACGCGGCACAGTGAATCACCGCGTCGGGTCTGGCTTCACCGATCACACGCGCCACGGCGTCCGCGTCGGTGATGTCGAGGGACACATAGGGCATACTGACCACCGCGGAGCCGTCGTCCACGCCGCTGTAGGCAGGCGCGACGTCGGAACCGACCGCCTCATATCCCCGCTTGTGCAGTTCGTTCATCACATCATGACCGAGCTGACCGCCCACGCCTGTTACAAAGAATTTCATCACACCGTCTCCCTCGCGCCGTACATCTTCTCGTAGTAATTCTGGTATTCGCCGCTGATGATCTCTTCCCACCAGTCGCGGTTGTCGAGATACCACTGGATGGTCTTCTTAATGCCGTCCTCAAACTTGGTTTCCGGCAGCCAGCCCAGTTCGTTGTGAATCTTGGTCGGGTCGATGGCATAGCGCATATCGTGTCCCTTGCGGTCGGTGACATGGGTAATCAGGCTTTCGGGCTTGCCGAGCGCCTGACAGATCAGCTTCACGATGTCGATGTTCTTCATCTCGTTGTGACCGCCGACATTGTAAACCTCGCCCACTCTGCCTTTGTGAATAATCAGGTCGATAGCGCGGCAGTGATCCTCCACATAGAGCCAGTCGCGCACGTTCAGACCCTCGCCGTAAACCGGCAGGGGCTTGTCGTTGAGGCAGTTGGCAATCATCAGCGGAATGAGCTTCTCCGGGAAATGGTAGGGACCGTAGTTGTTGGAGCAGCGGCTGATGGTGACCGGCAGACCGTAGGTTCTGTGATACGCCAGCACCAGCAGATCAGCGCCCGCCTTGGACGAGCTGTAGGGAGAGCTGGTGTGGATAGGGGTCTCCTCGGTAAAGAAGAGGTCGGGTCTGTCGAGCGGCAGATCGCCGTACACCTCATCGGTGGAAACCTGATGATAACGGGTAATGCCATATTCACGGCAGGCATCCATGAGAACGGCGGTTCCCATGATGTTGGTTTCGAGGAAGATGGAAGGATTCTCGATGGAGCGGTCCACATGGCTCTCCGCCGCAAAGTTGACCACGATATCGGGATGCTCCTCCTCAAAGAGGGCGTAAACCGCCTCTCTGTCACAGATATCCGCCTTGACAAACCGGAAGTTCGGATTGTCCATGACAGGTTTGAGCGTAGAAAGATTACCCGCATAGGTCAGCTTATCAAGACAGATAATGCGGTAATCAGGATATTCCTTGAGCATATGAAACACAAAATTACTTCCGATAAATCCGGCGCCGCCGGTAACAATAATCGTCATTGCAACTGCCACCTCATGATTAATATTTTACTTTGCCTTCCGCCACGGTCTTGAGATAAGCACCGTAGGGACTCTTTCCGTAACGCTCGGCGGATTCCAGCAGCACTTCCCTGCCGATCCAGCCGTTGATATAGCCGATCTCTTCGGGCGCGGACACCGTGATGCCCTGCCGCAGCTCGATGGTCTTGACAAAATCCGCCGCTTCCACCAGGCTGTCCATGGTGCCGGTATCGAGCCACGCAAAGCCGCGACCGAGAAGCTGCACATCGAGGCGTGCCTGCGCGAGGTACATCTCGTTGAGCGTGGTGATTTCCAGTTCCCCGCGAGCGGAGGGTCTGACCTGGTGCGCCTGGGCGGACACGCCCGACGGATAAAAATACAGTCCCGTCACGGCATAATTGGATTTGGGTTCGCTGGGCTTTTCCTCAATGCTCGTGGCATGACCGTTTTCGTCAAAAGCCACCACACCAAAGCGCTCCGGATCGTTGACATAGTAGCCGAACACGGTTGCGCGTCCGTTTTGCTCGGCATTGTTCACGGCGCTGCGCAGCAGCGTGCCGAACCCGTTGCCATAGAAGATATTGTCTCCCAGCACCATAGCGCACGCGTCGTCGCCGATGAATTCCTCCCCAAGGAGAAACGCCTGCGCGAGTCCGTCGGGACTGGGCTGCACCTTGTAGCTCAGATGAATACCAAACTGGCTTCCGTCGCCCAGCAGCGCCTCAAAGCGCGGTGTGTCATCCGGTGTGCTGATAATCAGAATATCCCTGATTCCCGCCAGCATCAGTGTGGATAACGGATAGTAGATCATGGGCTTGTCGTAAACAGGCAAGAGCTGTTTGGAAGTCACCATTGTCAGAGGATAGAGACGCGTTCCCGCGCCGCCCGCCAGAATAATGCCTTTCATAGGGCACACCGTCCTTTATATAGTATGATTAGGGAAATACCAAAAACGGAGCATTTTGCACCTGC
>CACWOA010000006.1 GCA_902762395.1 uncultured Ruminococcus sp. | reverse complement strand
CGCCGGGATTTTCAACGCAGTTTAGCGAATCCGGCGAATGTTATCACCAAAATTGATTTCCGTGGAAATGTGGGGAAATGCTTTGCATTCTCCAAAGAAATATGATATAATAAAAGTTACCGTAAAAAACGATGGGAGGGACCGCCGTGGAAACATTGTATGCTTATGCGCTTTTATGGAGCGAAGGCTATGACTTTGGGAGTCGGTATGACGAAGAACTCGACAGATTATTTGACGCGTGTCCGGACAATGACGAGTATTTATACCTTGAAGGGGTTTCCGACCCGAAGGAGGCGGTACTGCATATCATAGCCATCATGGCGGACAAACCGTTTCACACGGATGTGTTCGGACGCGCCCTGATGGAGGGGCTTGCGTCGGTCTGGCAGACCTATGCCGTGCAGGGGGATGCGCTGCGGTCATTTGCCGACCATATGGTTTCCCTGTGGCACAAGCTGTCGGAGCACATTAACCGATTACAGCCGTTTCATACGTTAAGCTATGCCGATGAACCTCTTTTGTGGGGAGACGAGGCACAGTGCCGCGTGTTGTATGAACAGGCGTTTCGGTATTATCATGCAGACAATGAAAATCAGACGATAAAACAGTAAGCAGGTGAAGCAAAACAATGGCAGAAATGTCGCCCATGATGAAGCAATATCTCGAAATCAAAGCCCAGAATCCCGACGCGCTGCTGTTCTTTCGGCTCGGGGATTTTTACGAGCTGTTTTTTGACGACGCCAAGCTGGTTTCCAAGGAACTGGATCTCACGCTGACGGGCAAAATCTGCGGCATGGAGGAGCGCGCGCCGATGTGCGGCGTTCCCTTCCATTCCTACGAAAGCTACGCGGCGCGGCTGGTGGAAAAGGGCTATAAGGTCGCGATCTGCGAGCAGCTCGAAGACCCCGCGACCGCCAAGGGACTGGTCAAGCGGGGCATTATCCGCATTATCACCGCAGGCACCATCATCGAAAATTCCATGCTCGACGAGAGCCGCAACAATTACATCGCTTCGATCTGCACCCATGAGGGGATGACGGGGCTTTGCGTGGCGGACGTTTCGACGGGCGAGTTGAATGTCACCCAGCTCAGCGGCGGCAGCACCGCGCAGAAGCTGTGCAGCGAGCTGGGAAAATTCGAGCCGCACGAAATCCTGATCAATTCCGGCACACTCAGTCTCAGCGGACTGGACGCGTTCATCAAAAACCGTCTCAACGCTTCCGTCGAGCTTCTTGACGACGCGAAATTCGCCTATGACGACGCGCTGGCGACGGTGGGCGTGCAGTTCCCTCCCCAGGAGATCGACAATTCCCATCTGCTCAGTTATCCCGCCACAGTGATGGCGCTGGGCGCGCTCATCCACTACATTTACGCCACCCAGATGGCGGGAGAAGCGGAAGAAAACGGGGAAGGCGTCGCTAAAATCGAGTGCTTTGACCGCATCCATTACTATGTGGGCGATATTTACATGAATGTGGACGTGTCCACCCGCCGCAATCTGGAACTTACCGAAACCATGCGCACCAAGAGCAAAAAAGGCTCCCTGCTGTGGGTGCTTGACAAGACCAGAACCCCGATGGGCAAGCGCATGATCCGGGGCATTATCGAGCGTCCCCTCGTCAATCCGGTGACGATTCAGGCGCGCCAGAACGCCGTGGATGAGCTGTGCGGCGATTCCATTCTGCGGGACGACATCATTCAGGCGCTGCGCGGCATCAGCGACATCGAACGCCTGATGACCCGCATTGTCTACGGTTCCGCCAATGCCCGCGAAATACGGGCGCTCGCCTATGCCGCCGACGCGCTGCCGACGGTCAAGGAATCCATCAAGACCATGAAGTCGGGCGAGCTGAAAGATATCTGCCGTTCCATCGACACGCTGTCCGATATCCGCGACCTGGTGGAGCACGCCATTGTGGACGAACCTCCCCTCACTGTGCGGGAGGGCGGCATGATCAAACCCGGCTATTGCGCCGATCTGGACGCGTTGCAGGGCGATATGAGCGGCGGCAAGGATTTTATTGCTTCCATCGAGGAAAAGGAACGGGAGCGCACGGGCATCCAGCGACTGAAAGTGGGCTACAACCGCGTTTTCGGTTATTATATCGAGGTGTCCAACGCCTCCAAGGATTTGGTTCCGAAGGAATACATACGCAAGCAGACCCTCACCAACTGCGAGCGATACATCACCGAGGAACTCAAAGAAATGGAAGGACGCGTTTTAGGCGCGCGGGACAGAATCGTCAAGCTGGAATACGAGCTGTTTGAGGAGATACGCAAGCGGATCGCCGCCTGCCAGAGCCGCGTGCAGCAGACCGCCGACGCCATTGCCCGGCTGGACGTGTGGTGCTCCTTTGCCGATGTGGCGGTGCGCAACAATTATACCCGCCCGCTGGTCAATACCTCCGGCAAAATCATCCTCAAAGACAGCCGTCACCCCGTCGTGGAAGAGGTCTCGGACGAGCAGTTCGTCCCCAACGACGTGTATCTCGACAACGGTGAGAACCGCGTCGCCATTATCACGGGTCCCAACATGGCGGGCAAATCCACCTATATGCGGCAGGTCGCCATTATTACGCTCATGGCGCAATGCGGCAGCTTCGTCCCCGCGAGCAGCGCCGAGATCGGCGTGGTGGACAGCATCTTCACCCGCGTGGGCGCGTCGGATGACCTCGCGTCGGGACAGTCCACCTTCATGGTCGAGATGAACGAGGTCGCCTACATCCTGCAAAACGCGTCGGCGGACAGCCTGCTCATTCTCGACGAAATCGGACGCGGCACTTCTACCTTTGACGGCATGAGCATTGCCCGCGCGGTGCTGGAATTTGTGACGGACAAGAAGAAAATCGGGGCGAAGGCGCTCTTTGCCACCCATTATCACGAGCTGACCGAGCTGGAAAACCAGCTATCACCTTCCTGCGGCGTATCGTGCGGGGCGGCGCGGATGAAAGCTACGGCATCGAGGTCGCCAAACTGGCGGGCATTCCCGACGCGGTGGTCAAGCGGGCGCGGCAGGTTCTCAAACAGCTTGAAAGCGGACAGCCGCAGCCCAAAAAAGCCAAGGTGCAGACCGAGCAGACCGCCATTTCCTTTACGCCGCCGGGAGAAGCCGAGGCGATTTTCCGTCTGAAGCATCTGGATGTGAACAATCTCACACCTATGCAGGCGATGCAGACCCTTGCCGCTCTGGCGGAACTGGTGAAATAATGAAATGCGGAATTCGGAATGCGGAATTCGGAATTCGTGTGGATGTCACGCTAAGGCAAAGCTTGGAATACACCAAGTATTCCTGCGCTTCTCCGCCTTGTCATAGCCGAAAAATCCTGCGTCATCTTTGTCCATCTTATTTCCTCACAGTGCCTAATTACGAAAGGATGAGAAATACAACATGAATGAAATTATCTATTACGATATCGGGCTGAATTTATTCTGTCGGCAATTCAAAAATCCCGACAGGATTGTGAGCGACGCGTGGAAGGAAGGCGTGTGCTGCATTCTTACCGGGTCGGATATGGATTCCAGTTGGCAGGTGGAGGGGTACACCCGCCGCTTTGACCGTCCCAATGCCGCTCTTACGGTGTACGGCACAGCCGGCATCCACCCGCACAACGCCGATGAGGCGAGGACGAAGGATTTTGACAAGCTCGAGCAGATTCTTTCCCGCAACAGCAAAATGGTGGCGGTGGGGGAATGCGGTCTGGACTATGACCGTATGTATTCCACCCGTGAAAATCAGATACGCTGCCTGGAGCATCACATCACGCTCGCGGAAAAGTTAGGGCTGCCGATGTTCCTGCATGAACGCAGCGCGGCGAAGGACTTCGCGGCGATATTCAAAAAACATCCCGAAGTGTGCGCGCGTTCGGTGGTGCATTGCTTCACAGGCAACAGGGCGACGCTCGAAACCTACCTTGCGATGGGATTTTCCATCGGCATCACAGGATGGATCTGCGACGACCGCCGCGCGGACGATTTGCGCAAGGCGGTGGAAATTCTGCCGCTCGACCGCGTGCTGATCGAAACCGACGCGCCCTACCTCACGCCCCGCAATGTCCCCGGACTCGACCGCACCAACCTGCCCCAGAACATCCGGTATGTCGCGGCGGAGCTGGCCAAATACATGGGCGTGGATGAGCAGGAATTGATTGCTCATACGAGGGAAAACACCGAGAGAATTTTTCTGCAATAAACGACAGGAGGCATATATCATGGC
Organism: uncultured Ruminococcus sp.; assembly: GCA_902762395.1. GTDB lineage: Bacteria > Bacillota > Clostridia > Oscillospirales > Acutalibacteraceae > RUG762. The sequence goes on along the minus strand of CACWOA010000006.1, from coordinate 17,956 downwards.
GCAAGCGAGAGGAAGCGCCCCTGACAGCATCGAGGGGAACCAATGGACGCTGCTGAAAAGCTGTTCCGAGCTGCATCTGACCTACCAGATCAGGCTGCTGACCTATATGGCGACGCAGCACGGCACGAAGCTGGTGATTTCCGTTCCGGCGGGCTGCCGGATTAGCAGGGATTTGTCCGCCTTTGCGGGGAAATATGCCCAGTGGGTGTCATTGGATTTTTTTGAAAGGGGAGAGGAGCAATGAGTCTGTATCTGTGCGCCATGGACTGCCGCGACGGCGGCGACCGCGAGCTTGACGGCGTGGAGGTCGGAAGCTACGGGTATTTCGGCGCGTTCCGCAAATGCGTCTGCCGCTATGTCGAGGGCGGACAGTGGGGAAGCCGCTGCCCGGTCCTCATGCGCCACAGCGACTGCGACGGCACCTTCACGCCGGAGGAATGCAGGGCGCTGACGGATGAGCTGGCGCTGATTTACCGCACCTTTTCCGCGCTGCCGCCCGACAGCGCCATTACGGAAAAGCAAGGCAGAGAGGGAGATTTTGCCAATCTCTGCGAATGCTTCGGAGACATCGACGGAGTGAGCCTGATCGAGCGGCTCTACGGGCTTTGTCAATGCGCCGCGGAGGCAGGCGTACCCGTTTATTTTCAGTGAATCCGTCACATAGAAAGGGTTTCATTATGTCGAAAGTAAGACTTCTGGATAAACACACCGCCGAACTGATCGCGGCGGGCGAGGTGGTGGAGCGCCCCTCGTCAGTGGTCAAGGAGCTTGTGGAAAACTGCATTGACGCGCACGCGACGGTGGTCACCGTCGAAATCAAACACGGCGGCGCGTCTTTCCTTCGCGTGACCGACAACGGCGAGGGCATGGCGCCGGATGACGTGCCGACCGCGTTTCTGCGGCACGCCACCAGCAAGATACGCGTGGGAACCGACCTTGACAGCATCGCGACGCTCGGCTTTCGCGGAGAGGCGCTGGCCTCCATCTGCGCGGTGTCCAAGGTGGAGGTCGTCACCCGCACGGCCGACAGCGACGAAGGCGTGCATTATGTGATCGAAGGCGGCGACGAAAAGGAAAACGAACCCGTCGGCTGCGCCGTCGGCACCACCTTCATCGTGCGGGAGATGTTCTACAACACCCCCGCGCGCCGCAAGTTTCTCAAATCCGACAAATCCGAGGGCAACGCCATCGCCGCCGTGCTGGATCGCGTGGCGATGTCCCACCCCGAGATTTCCTTCCGCTTTATCCGCGAAGGGCGGGAAGTGCTGCTCACACCCGGCGACGGTCGGCTCAAATCCGCCATTCACGCGGTTTACGGACGGGATTTCACCGCGGGATTGCTGCCTGTTAAGTACCGTTACAACAACATCAGCGTAGAGGGCTTTATCTCCAAGCCCATCAACGCGCGCCCCAACCGCGCCATGCAGATTTTTTTCATCAACGGGCGCTATGTGCGCAGCCGCACCATGCAGAACGCGCTGGAAGAGGCGTGCAAGGGCGCGGTGATGATCGGAAAATTCCCCGCCTGCGTGCTGGGCATCAGCCTCGACTGTTCGGCGGTGGATGTGAATGTCCATCCGGCGAAGCTCGAAGTGCGCTTTACAGAGGAAAAACCGATCTATGAGGCGGTGTATTTCTCTGTCAAATCGGCGCTGGCGGAATTTGACGCGCCGCGCGATGTGGAACTGCCCCATGTGCGCCGCGTGAATACCGCGCCCAATATGCACGAATACAAGGGCGTTCAGATCGACCTGAATGAAGCCCTGCGCGCCGACGCGATACGCCATCGCGCCGCGCAGGTCAATGCCGTGCCGCCTGTCAGGCCGTCCGCTGCGCCCCCGCCGACGCTGCCCGGGAGGGGAGAGGCGTCCGAAGCAGAGCAGCCTCTTGCCGTGCAGGATCCCGGCGTAACGGCGGCTGTCGGTTCGGTTCGACCCGTGCCGCCCCCCTCCTATGAGGAAGCGGTGAGGGCGCATGAACCCGAAATCGCGGGAACACTGCCGCCCTGTCCGCCGCGGGAGGTCGTCAGTACGCCGTCAGAGAAGGAAGCGGCGCTGACCGGAGGCGAAAATTTGCCGCACGAGGACGAAAGGCTGCTGACCGGGAACGATTCCGCTGCAAGCCTTGCTGATATTGAAAAAACGGAACAAACAGTGGAAGAAATCAAAGCCTCAACGGAGAGCTTTCTTCTGCCCGATTACAGAATCATAGGGGAATTGTTTGACACCTACATCATGATCGAGTCGGGTTCGGAACTGATACTGATTGACAAGCACGCCGCCCACGAACGCCTGAATTACGAGCGCCTGATGGCGCAGAGGCAGCACCCCGAAAGCCAGATGCTTCTCACGCCGCTGCCCGTGACGCTTGACAAGCAGCAGTACGACGCGGTGACCGACAACATCGGATTGCTCGCGGAGGCGGGCTTTGAAGTGGAGGATTTCGGCATGGGTACCGTGCTGGTGCGCAGTGTGCCGACCATCCTTTCGGGAAGTGACGCGGAGGGCGCGTTTCTGGAAATCGCGGGTTACTTAGGCAGCCGCCTGTATGCCGCGACCACCGATCATATCGACTGGATCTATCACACCATCTCCTGCAAGAGCGCCATCAAAGGCGGCGACAAAAATCTGCCCGCCGAGCTGACGGAGCTGGTGCTGACCCTCATGCACCACCCCGACGTGCGTTATTGTCCCCACGGCAGACCCATTTATATCTCGCTCAAGCAGCGCGAAATCGAGAAGTATTTCGGGAGGATCCAGTCATGAGCGCGGTTCTTCCCATCAAGGTGGCAGCGGTCGTCGGCGCGACCGCCTCGGGCAAGACGGCGCTGGCCGTGTCGCTGGCGGAGATGCTCGGGGGCGAGGTGATTTCGGCGGATTCCATGCAGGTCTATCAGGGACTTCAGATCGCGACCGCCAAGCCCACGGCGGAGGAAATGCGGGGTATTCCCCATCACCTGATTGACTTCGTGCCGCCGGGCGAGGAATTTTCCGTCGCGCGGTACTGTGAATTGGGTCATGCCGCCATCGCGGATATCGCCGCGCGGGGCAGGCTGCCCATTGTCTGCGGCGGCACGGGGCTGTATGTCGATTCGCTGCTCAGCAACATCATCTTTGCCGACATCCCGCAGGATGACGCGCTGCGGGAAAGACTCAACACGGAGTTTGCGCAATGCGGCGGGGAGGCGCTGCTGCAAAGACTGCGGGACATTGACCCCGAAACGGCGGCGAAGCTCTCCCCCTCCGACAAGAAGCGCATTGTGCGCGGACTCGAGGTTTACACCCTCAGCGGCACGACGCTGTCGGAGTTCAACCGCCGTTCGCGCGCCTGTCCCGACCGTTACCTGCGCTGTATCATCGGCATCGGCTACCGGGATCGGGAAAAGCTCTACGACAGAATCAACCGCCGCGTGGATTTGATGATAGAGGACGGACTTCTCGACGAAGTGCGGGGATTCTATGAAACCGTCGGACAAATTCCCGGAAAGACGGTCGTGCAGGCGATCGGCTGCAAGGAACTGCTGCCGTACCTGCGGGGGGAGGAATCCCTCGAAGAAGCGGTGGAAAATTTAAAGCGGGAAACGCGAAGATTTGCAAAACGGCAGTTGACATGGTTCCGCCGAAATGATAAAATAATATGGATATACGCTGATGAATGCGGCTCGTTTGACGAGCTGGCGCGGCGTGCATCGGACGAGATCAGGTCACAATGGAAGGTGTGACGAAATACACGCGCAGAAAGGGGATTGCAACAGATGGCGCAGGACGAAAACAAAACGGAAGCTCCCGTCAGTAACGGTAGAAACGGCAGTAAAAGAGGAAACGTCAAAAGCGGGCGCGCGGGGAGTCAAAAGAAACCCGGACACAACGGGGGCAAAAAGGGCATTGACATGAAAAGCGCCATTGCCGCCATGACGGGCGGCGGAAAACGAAAAAAACAGGGCGCCGCGCAAAAACAGGGCGTCTCAAAACAGGATGCCCCCAAGGAGCAGAGCGCTCCCCAAAAGCAGAAGAAAAGCGGGACGGCATACGAAGGAAAAAATCTGGATTTTTCCCGGAAGGAGTACGCCGGCTCCCTCGTAAAGGATAAGCTTGATACCGCGGCGATGCCGAAGCCCAGACCGGCTTCGGTGCATGCGAAGCGGTACGAGGAGGCATTTATGGGAAAGGGCGGAAAAACCACAGAAAACGGACAGGAGCCGCCCGCGCAGGAATCCACCGTGAAAAGCGTGTGGGAAGAATATACCCGAAAGCCGTGGTTTCGCGTGGTGGCCTGTGTGGCGGCGGGATTTGTGGCGATTCTTTTCGGGTTTCAGCTTTACCTGCGGTATTATTCTAATGTCAAAACCGAAGTGGTGCGGCTGACGACCTATTCCGAAACCATTGACGTGGAGGGAATCTCCATCCGCGACGAAGTTCCGCTTCCCGCGGCGGTCGGCGGCTTGTCGGTGGGCGCGGTGGAGGACGGCGAAAAGGTAGCCAAAGGACAGGCGATTGTCAATATTTTCGGATCGGACAAAGCGGCGGAGGCTTATCGGCGCGTGACGGAAATTGACCGCGAAATCGAGGAACTGCAAGGCATGGTCACTGCCTCCGAAGACAGCGCCGAAGCCGTCACCAATATCGAAAAGATTCTGAACGAGCAGATCATGAAACTCAACGCGGATGTTTACAACCACGATCTGAGCGAGGTGACGGAAATCAAGAACAATCTCTCCTACCTGATGAACAAGCGGCTGGTCGCTATGCGCAAGGTGGAGGATTACGACGGCAGAATCGAGGAACTCGAGCGGGAAAAACAGTCGCTTGAGAGCGCCTATCCGCAGAATCCATCGTCCGTGACGGCGCCGTCGTCGGGCTACTATGTCAACGCCCTCGACGGCTATGAGGAGAAGCTCCGGACCTCCATGCTCGATACGCTGACGGCCAGCGGTCTGAGCGACATCCTGTCCCGCAAGCCGGACGGAACGGATAACGGCTCCGGCAAGCTTGTGCAAAATTTCGTCTGGTATCTCGCCTGTCCTGTCCCGCAAAAGGAAGCGGAGGATTATCTCGCGACAGGCTCGGTCTATACGCTGATACTGCCTTATTCCGAGACCGGCAGTATGCAGGCGACGCTCCTTTATCTCAACCGTGAGGAGAACAGCGACAAGGTGCTTGCCGTCTTCAGATGCAGTTCGCTCGGTGCGGAGCTGAGCCATATCCGCCGCCAGCCGGTAAAAATCCAGATTCGCTCGTATGAAGGCTACTCTGTCAAAAAGAGCGCGCTTCATGTGACGGTCAGTCAGGTGGAGGACACCGATGAGGAAGGCAATGTCATCGGCAGCCACGAGGAGCGTTACTCCATCGTGTATGTGGTGATTGCGGGGCAGCTCTTCTCCCGCCGGGTGGATATCCTGTACAACGGGGACAAGACCGTGATATGCAGCGCCAAAACGGAAGGCAGCAATTATCTTGCCATGTATGACGAAGTGGTAACGGAAGGGAAGGGCTTGTATGAACGAAAGATTGTCAGTTGAGCTGGCACAGCGGTTTCACGATGTGGAGGAAAACCTGAAGGTCATCCGCGACAGAATGGCGGAGGCGGCGGTGCAATCGGGACGTTCTCCCGAGGAGATCACGCTGATGGCGGTCACCAAGACCGTGCCGGTGGAGGTCATCAACCATGCGCTTTCCCTCGGCGTGGACTACATGGGCGAAAACCGCGTGCAGGAGCTTAATGCCAAATATGACGCGCTCGACAGGGACGGCAAACACATCCATCTTATCGGGCATTTGCAGACCAACAAGGTCAAGCAGGTGGTCGGCAGGGTGGAGATGATTCAGTCGGTGGATTCGGCACGCGTTGCCTCCGCCATTGCCGCCCGAAGCCGCGAGCTGGGTATCGTGACGAATGTGCTGGTGGAGGTCAATGTCGGCGGAGAGGAGAACAAATCCGGCATTTCCACGCAGGCGGCGCAGGAATTAGTGTGTGAAATCAGCGAATTCGATGGTATTAATGTACAAGGATTGATGACGATTCCGCCTGCAAATTGTGAAATGGCACAAACAAGAAGATATTTTGAAGAAATATACAAACTATTTATTGACATTGGCTCAAAAAAAACTCATAATAGTAATTATACAATGCGTTATCTGTCAATGGGTATGTCCGCCGATTATGCCGAAGCCATTCTGGAAGGTTCCAATATGGTGCGTGTAGGAACGGCGCTCTTTGGCAGAAGAAACTATCAATGATAAAACGGAGGAACCAATCATGGCATTCTGGGACAAATTCAGGAATAATAATCAGATTTTTGACGATGAAGGCGAAAACGAAGAATTCAACGATTACGAGGAAGGCTACGACGAGGAAGAAGAGGAAGAGGACGAGTTTGAAGAACCCGCTCCCCGCGCCGTCGATCCCGCCCCGCAGACCGGCTCCGCGAGACGGCAGACCTATGCCTCCGCGCCGCGCTCCGAAACAGCCGCCAGCAACCGCGTGCTGAACATTCACGCGACCGCGCAACTGCAGGTGGTCATCCGCAAGCCCGAGTCGCTCGAAGACGCGCGCGAGATCGCCGATCACCTTCTCGAAAGACATACCGTGGTGGTCAACCTCGAATCCACCAACCGTGAAACCGGCAGAAGAATCCTCGATTTCCTCGGCGGCGTATCCTATGCCAACCACGGCGCGCTGACCAAGGTTGCCAACGCCACGTTTGTTGTGACCCCCTATAACGTCGGACTCATCGGTCAGGACGTTCTCACAGAGGTGGAAAACAGCGGCGTGTTCTTCGGTTAAGCCGTGGGCAGCGGTTCAGGCAGCGGCAGCGGTGCCGCAGGGGACAGTAGCAAATATTTTGCCGCCATGATGGAGGATGCCGCCGAACTGTGCGAGCGGCGCAATTCCCCCGTGTTTACCGACTTTCTCACCGAAGCCGAACAGGCGGCGGCTGCGGCGGTCATGCGCCGCGTGGGCGCCAATTATCTGCTGTACGGCGGCTATGAGGACGCGGAGCGGTGTATGCTGGGCGTGTTTCCTCCCTATGACGAGCCGGACCCCGCGCTCTTTCCGATGGATTCGGTGACGGCTCAGTGCCGCGCGTCGGAAAAGCCCGATCACCGCAGCGTGCTGGGTACGCTGATGGCGCAGGGCATAGAGCGGAGCTGTATCGGGGATATTCTGACGGAGCACGGACGCTGCGTGTTTTTCTGCCGCAACACCGTGACCCGTGCGCTTCTTGCCGACGTCGGCAAAATGGGCGGCATCGGCGTGAAGCTGTCGGTAGGGCATGAGGAGCCTCTGCCCGCCGCGCACAGTTTCAAGGCAATCACCGACACCGTCGCTTCCGCGCGGCTGGACTGTCTGGTGGCGGCGCTGGCGCGTATCGGCAGGAGCGAAGCGGAACGCCTTATTACCGCGGGGGAGGTCATGATTGACTCCGTCCCCTGCAAAAAAGTTTCCCAGACCGTCCGCGAGGGGCAGAAGATCACCGTGCGCGGAGAGGGAAAGTTTATTATAGACGATATCGGGACAATGACTCGCAAGGGAAGACGGATGCTGTCTGCCCGCAAATATTGTTAAGGAGATGGTACAGTGCTTACCCTGAATGAAATACGAAACGTCAACTTCAGAAAATCGAATTTCGGCGGCTACCGTGCCGAAGACGTGGAGGCGTTTATCGACGAGGTGCAGCTTTCCTATGACTCGCTTCTCAAGGAAAATGCCGAACTGCTCAAAAGACTGGAGAGTCTGACCAGCAAGCTCGAAGAATATCAGAATGAGGAGGACTCCATCCGCAACGCCCTCATGAACGCCCAGAAGGTGGGCGACGCTTCTCTGCGCGACGCCAAGCACAAGGCGGAGATTATCCTGAAGGACGCGACCATCAAGGCGGAGAAGATTGTCTCCAACGCCCAGATCGAGATTCACCGCGAGCGCGACGTGATTGAAAAGATGCAGCGCGACATCGCGGATTTCAAGGCGCGGCTGCTCAAAACCTACAAGGAGCATCTCACGCTCATCAACAACATTCCCAATGACGACATTATGCGGCAGGACACCAAGGACGCGGTGGCCTCGGTGCCGATGCTTGACAGAGATACCTCCCCCTATGCGGCGTCCTCACGCCGCGATTACCAGGACGATTACGCCTATGCCGACAGACGCGGCGGCGACCGTTACGGCGACCGTGTTGATCGGGCTGATCGTGTCGATCGGGCTGATCGGAGCGATTTTGCGCCGCAGGGTACCGAAATGGGCTATGACGACCCGCGCGGCTATGCGGGGGATGACAGAGGCTTTGACGCGGGCGGCGACTTCGGCGGCAATGAACCGGGCGGCAATAATTTCGGAAGCAATGACTTCGGCGGCGATTTCAGAAGCGGCGATTCCCTGCACGCGTCAAACGAAAGCGAACCGGTCATGCCCCGGGAGCGCATGAACCAGTCGCGCGGCGGCTTCACCGTCAACATTGACGACAGCATGCCCTCCATGCAGACCACCACGCTGCCTCCTCCCATACGCGACCAGCAGCAGAAGTATTCCGCCTTTGACAACGCCGCGCCGTCACGCGGCGGCGACCGGCAGGGCATCAGCAATTTTGACCGCACTCCCATTGGCACCCCCATCGGTACCCCGATGAGCGACGACAGGGGCGGATTTGACAATTACGGCGACCCGTCCGGTCTGATAGGGGGCGGCGACGATTTCAGAACGCCCGCCTATGACACGGGGCGTTCCAATATGTCCGACAGTGACAACAAAAGCTTCAGACGGCGTTTTTAACCCGACGCGATAGATTGCTATTATTTTTGAAGGAAGGAAAGAATACCCATGAGCCAGGATTACAACAACACGCTCAATCTCCCCGAAACCGAATTCCCGATGAGGGGCAATCTGCCCAAGCGCGAGCCGGATATGCTCGCCGGGTGGGAGAAAAAAGACATCTACCACAATATGCTCAAAAAGAACGAGGGCAAGCCGAAGTTCGTGCTGCATGACGGACCTCCTTATGCCAACGGCGACATTCACCTCGGCACCGCGCTCAACAAGGTGCTCAAGGACTTTATTGTCAGATATAAGAATATGGCGGGCTTTAACGCTCCTTTCGTACCCGGCTGGGACACCCACGGTCTGCCCACCGAGCTGAAAGCGCGCAAGGCGGCAGGCTTCGAGAAGGCGGCGAAAATGAGCGAGCTGGAGCTGCGCGCCATGTGCCGCGATTTCGTCAACGGCTACATCGACGACCAGCGCAACCAGTTCAAGCGTCTGGGCAATGTCGGCGAGTGGGGCGACCCCTACATCACCATGCTCCCCAAATTTGAGGAAAAGCAGATCGAAATCTTCGCGGAGATGGCGTGCAACGGTCAGATCTACAAGGGACTCAAACCGGTTTATTGGTGTCCCGACTGCCAGACCGCGCTGGCGGAGGCGGAGATCGAATATGCCGAAGACCCCTGCGTTTCGGTCTATGTCAAGTTCAGGGTGGCGGACGACCTCGGCAAATTCGAGGCGCTCGGCATTGACAAGGACAACACCTACTTCGTCATCTGGACGACGACCACATGGACCCTTCCCGGCAACCTCGCCATCTGCCTTGGCCCGAGATATATGTATAAATTCATCAAGGCGGGCGATGAGGTCTATATCATGGCGGACGGTCTGTACCAGGACGCGATGAAGGCGGCGGGCATCAAGGAATACGAGATCATCGGCGAGATGTCCGGCAGCGAGATGGAATACATGAAGGCGCAGCACCCCTTCCTTGACAGAACCTCCCTCATCATCGTGGGCGACCATGTTACGCTCGAATCGGGTACCGGCTGCGTTCATACCGCGCCGGGCTTCGGTCTGGACGACTTCAACGTCTGCAACAATTACCCCGAAATCGGCATCGTGGTGCCGGTGGACGCCAACGGCAAGCTCACCGAAGAGGCGGGGCAGTTCGCGGGTCTTTCCACCGACGACGCCAACAAGAAAATCGCCATCCATATGGATAAAATCGGCTGCCTCTTTGCCTCGCAGAAGATCAAGCATAAATATCCCCACTGCTGGCGCTGCAAGAACCCCGTGCTGTTCCGTGCCACGGAGCAGTGGTTCTGCTCGGTGGACAGCTTCAAGGACAAGGCGGTCGAAGCCATCAACAACGTCAACTGGGTCACCGCCTGGGGCAAGGAAAGAATCACCCAGATGGTGCGCGACAGAAGCGACTGGTGCATCAGCCGTCAGAGACGCTGGGGCGTGCCGATTCCGATCTTTTACTGCAAACAGTGCGGCAAGCCGCATATCAATAAGGACACGATCCTCGCGGTGGCGAAGCTTTTCGGTGAATTCGGCTCCGACGTGTGGTATGCCCGCGAGGCAAAAGACCTCATTCCCGCCGGAACGGTCTGCGAAAGCTGCGGCTGCGGCGAATTTGACAAGGAAACCGACATCATGGACGTGTGGTTTGACAGCGGCGTGACCCACGCGGCGGTCTGCGACGTGCGTCCGGAACTCCAATGGCCTGCCGATCTCTATCTCGAAGGCGCCGATCAGTACAGAGGCTGGTTCCAGTCCTCGCTGCTCACCTCGGTGGCGTGGAGAGGCGTGGCTCCCTACAAGGCGATTCTCACCCACGGCTGGGTGGTGGACGGCAAGGGCGAAAAGATGTCCAAGTCGCTGGGCAACGGCATCCTGCCTCCCGAAATCGTCGATAAGTTCGGCGCGGACATCCTGCGTCTGTGGGTCGCTTCTTCCGACTATCAGGTGGATATCCGCATCTCCAACGACATTCTCAAGCAGCTCAGCGAATCTTACAGAAAGATCCGCAACACGGCCCGCTTTATGATCAGCAACCTCTATGACTTCAATCCCGACTGCGACATGGCGCAGATGTGGGAGCTTCGCCCGATCGACCGCTGGGCGGTCATGAAGCTCAACGAGCTGAACAGAACCTGCCGTCAGGCGTATGACAAGTACGAATTCCATCAGGTTTATCACGCTATCATCAAGTTCTGCGTGGTGGATATGTCCAACTTCTACCTCGATGTGGTCAAGGACAGACTCTACTGCGATCATAAATACAGCCTGTCCCGCCGCGCGGCGCAGACCGTCATGTATATGATTCTGGACGCGATGACCCGCCTTCTCACTCCGATTCTTGCCTATACCTCGGAGGAGATCTGGCAGTATATGCCCCACACCTCCACCGACGTGAAGGAATCGGTGCTGTACAACGATATGCCGCAGGAAGTCTACGGTGTGGATTGCAGCGAAGCCTTTGAAGCGGAGTGGGATATGATTCACGCGATCCGCGACGACGTGCAGCGCGCTCTCGAAGTTGCCCGCAAGGACAAGAAGATCGGCAAGTCGCTCGAAGCGGTCGTCACGCTTTACTGCGAGGGCGAACGCAAAGCGTTTGTCGAGTCGGTCAAGGACAGCCTGGAGGATGTGTTCATCGTCTCCGGCGTGAATCTGGTCGAAGGCACCTGTGACGAGAATCCCTGCGATGTAGAGGGTCTCGGCGTGTCTGTGGCAGTGGCGGAAGGCGCCAAGTGCGAACGCTGCTGGAAGTACACCGCCGACGTCGGCTCCGACAACGGGCATCCCACCCTCTGCCGCCGCTGCGCCCAGGTCGTCAAATCGTTTTGCTAAGGATTTGATTTCATGATAACAACCATTATCGCATTGGTCGCCGTCGCCCTGCTGGTGGCGGCCGACCAGATCACCAAGCTGCTGATTTCCTCTCACTTTGAAGTGGGGCAGTCCATGCACGTCATCAAAGGACTGCTCGACTTCACCTATGTGCGCAACAGAGGCGCGGCGTTTGGTATGCTTTCCAATCAGCGCTGGATTTTTCTCGTCATGACCACGGTGATTATCGCCGGCGTGGTGTATCTGTGGTATAAGGATTTTATCACCCACATCACGGGCAGAATCGCGGCGGTGCTGATCGTGGCGGGCGGCATCGGCAATATGATCGACCGCCTCTGGCTGGGCTATGTGGTGGATTTTATCGACGTAAGCCCCCTCTTTGACTTTGCCGTTTTCAACGTGGCGGACTGCTGCGTGACGGTGGGAGCGGTCTTCATGGCGGTTTACATTATTTTCTTCTTAGACGATAAGAAGCTGGGCAAGCAGCCGACCGCCGGGGTAAAGGACGAGTAACGGCATGGAAAAAATGAATTTCATAGCGGAACAGGACGGCGGGCGTTTGGACAAAACACTCGCCGTCCTTATACCCGGACAAACGCGCTCCTATCTGCAAAAGCTGATCGAGCAGGGACTGGTGACGGTCAACGGCAGTCCCGCCGACAAAAAGACCAGGGTGTCCCCCGGCGACGAGATCGGAGTCATCCTGCCCGATGCGCGCAAGCTGTCGCTGGAGCCGGAAAACATCCCGCTCGACATTCCCTATGAGGACGACGATCTGCTGGTGGTCAACAAGCCCAAGGGCATGGTGGTGCATCCCGCGGCGGGACATGGCGACGGCACGCTGGTCAACGCGCTGCTGTACCACTGCGGCGATTCGCTGTCCGGCATCAACGGCGTGGAACGCCCCGGCATCGTCCACCGCATTGACAGGATGACCAGCGGACTGCTGATTGTCGCCAAGAATGATTTTGCCCACCGCTCGCTGGCGGAGCAGATCAAGGAGCACAGCTTTACCCGGCGGTACGAAGCCGTGGTGGTCGGCAATCTCCGCGAGGACAGCGGCACGGTGGACGCGCCCATCGGACGGCACCCCACCGACCGCAAGAAGATGGCGGTCACCGACAAAAACAGCCGCAGCGCCGTGACGCATTATGAGGTTTTGCAGCGATTTGCCGTCAGCGGCGGGGCTTACACCCATGTGCGGCTGACGCTTGAAACGGGGCGCACCCACCAGATCAGAGTGCATATGGCGTATATCGGACATCCCGTCGTCTGCGACCCGGTTTACGGCGGAGGCAGGCAGCAGTTTGCCTGCTGCGAGGGGCAATGCCTGCACGCGCGGGAGATCGGCTTTGTCCATCCGCGCGACGGAAGAACGCTTTATCTGACGAGCGAACTGCCGCCCTACTTCCATGCTGTTTTGCATAAATTAAATAAGATGGCACAATAAATTTTGCCTCGATTGTAGATTTTTCGATTCACGGTGGAAAATTCACTCGATTTACCTTGACAAACGGCGGCAAATGGTAGATGATATACATTGGACTGTACCATAAAACAGGCGGATCGGGCGGGACAAGCCGGGTTCGTCAGCATTGACATACGTTGCGTAGCAACAATATTTAGGAGGCAGACACATGGAGTTCAGCGAGAAGAAGCAGCTTTCCTTGCAAGCCTGTAAGGTCAGACAGCACATTATCGAAGGCACATTCAACGCCAAGAGCGGTCATCCGGGCGGATCGCTTTCCGCGGCGGATATCATTACATACCTTTATTTCAAGGAAATGCGGGTGGATCCCAAAAATCCGAAATGGGAAGACAGAGACCGCTTTGTGCTTTCCAAGGGACATGCCGCTCCCGCGCTTTACGGCGCGCTGGCTGTCAAAGGCTTCTTCCCGGAGGACGAGATCAAAAACCTCCGCAAACCCGCCAGCTTTTTGCAGGGTCACCCCGATATGAAGGGCGTGCCGGGCGTGGATATGTCCACCGGTTCCCTCGGACAGGGCGTTTCCTGTGCCGTGGGCATGGCGCTCGCGGGCAAGGTCGCGGGCAAGGATTACCGCGTGTATGCCGTATTAGGTGACGGCGAGATTCAGGAAGGGCAGGTCTGGGAGGCAGCGATGTTTGCTTCTCACAAGAAGCTCGACAATCTCACCATCTTCATTGACAACAACAATCTCCAGATCGACGGCACGATGGATGAGGTCAATTCTCCTTATCCCATTCCCGAAAAATTCGAGGCGTTCGGCTGGCACACCGTCGAGATTGACGGTCACGACTTTGACCAGATGGAAAAAGCGGTCGAGGAAGCCAAGAGCATCAAGGACAAGCCCACCGCTGTGATCATGCACACCGTCAAGGGCAAGGGCGTTTCCTTCATGGAAGATCAGGTCGGCTGGCACGGCGTAGCGCCCAACGCGGAGCAGTACGAGAACGCCATGAACGAGCTGAAAGCACAGTACAGCGCTCTCGAAGCGGAATAAGGGGAGGTTTTACAAATGGCAGACGTAAAGAAAATCGCAACCCGCGAGGGTTATTCCGATACGCTCGTTGAACTCATCGACGAGATCGACAACCTTTATGTGTTCGACGCGGATCTGGCGGGCGCCACCAAGACCTCCAAGGTCAAGAAGGCGCATCCCGACAGATTCTTTGACTGCGGCATCGCCGAGCAGAACATGATGAGCATTGCGGCCGGCATGGCGGCGTGCGGCAATATCGTGTTTGCCAGCTCCTTCGCGATGTTCGCTTCGGGTCGCGCGTTTGAACAGATTCGCAACTCCATCGCCTATCCCAACCTCAATGTCAAGATCGGCGCGACGCACGGCGGCATTTCGGTGGGGGAGGACGGCGCAAGCCACCAGTGCTGCGAGGATATCTCCCTCATGCGCACCATCCCCAACATGACGGTGATCGTCCCCGCGGATGACACCGAGGCGAGACTCGCCACCAGAGCCGTGGCGAATATGTACGGTCCCTGCTATCTGCGTTTCGGCAGACTGGCGGTGCCGGTGGTGTTCGGCAGCGATTACAAATTCGAGATCGGCAAGGGCGTTGTGCTCAGCGAAGGCACCGACGTGACCATCATCGCCAACGGTCTGATGGTCGAAAAAGCGATTGAGGCGGGCAAACAACTGCAAAACGAGGGCATCAGCGCGCGAGTGGTCAATATGGCAACCGTCAAGCCGATTGACCGTGAACTGGTTCTCGACAGCGCCGCCAAAACGGGCGCGATTGTCACGGTAGAGGAACACAATATCATCGGCGGTCTGGGCAGCGCGGTCTGCGAAGTGGTCTGCGAAGAAAAGCCGGTTCCCGTGCTGCGCGTGGGCGTGAACGATGTGTTCGGCAAGAGCGGTCCCGCTGTGGAACTGCTGGAACTCTTCGGACTCAGCACCGCGAATATTGTCGAAACCGCCAAGAAAGCCGTCGCACTCAAAAAGTAAGTTTTTCACAGCATTTTACGGAAGATTTGACGTTCCCGTCATTTTGCCAAAAGCAAAGTGACGGGAGCGTTTTTTTGTTGTGTCTTGTGACAAATAATCGGTGCAAAAATTGCGTTTGTTGTACAATTGACATTGTTTTCTTATTACGCTACAATATAGTTGCAATGTGAGTTTATGTCTCGGTTCACTTGTATTCTATTTGAAAACGGAGGTTATTTTATGAAAAAAGGACGAAAGAGACTTTTCGCAGCCCTCGCGGCATCGCTGGTGCTGCTCGTTACCGTGCCGTTGATGGCGGCATTCGCGGGAGAGGGTGACGCTGCCGTGTCCGGCTCGGATGTGAGCGGAAGCGATGCGGCGGTCGTCGCGTCCGTCGGTTCCGGCAGTCTGAAGGCGAGGGCGGTTGCGCCGAAGCTCAGCCAGACAAGTCCTGATGACGGTCCTGATATGGACGCGGATTGGGATTTTTGGGTCTGGTATCAGTTGGGGTTTGATGATCGGAATTTTGATGTGGGGAATAACACTGCGTGGTTTAACGGACGTGACGAGAGCGTATCCGTGACCGTGGCGGATGCCCCGGATACAACCAATGCTTTTTTGTATTGGCGGGATGTCCAGACCGGAAAAATTTATCATCCCGGCGACACGCTGACGGTTAAAGTGGCGGAACTGACTTTCTATCAGGACGAATACTATAATGAGGAAACCGGCACTCTTGAAAACCACTGGCTTCTGAATCCCTGGACGCTGAAAGCGATATGGGAACCGGATATTCTGGAAATTGACGTCATAGGCGGACTGTATTTGGCGGAACCGGAGCTGAACCCCAATCCTTATCGGGTGGGGTATCTTGCGGATGACGGCTTGAATATTTACAACTGGAGTCGGGAAGTACAGGGAAACATAAAAGGTACGCTGGATCTTAAAACCGATAAGTTTACACTCAAACAGGGATATGATAAGATACAGATTCCTGACGATTATGTGCCTGAGATAGCGGGCGACACGTTTGTTGAGTGGAATACGTCAACCGACGGTTCCGGGCGCGGTTATCAACCGGGTGAATATGTGGCATTGAGCGATATCGGCGAATCCGTTCAGTGGGTGGAACTGTACGCCATTTTTGAAAATGCCACCAAGCGCAATGTGCTGCGTATGCAGATTTCCGAATGGCGGGTAAGCGATGATACAGGGACAGAGCTGGTTGTGCAGTTTGACGATAACGGCGTGATTCCTTCCGTCACCTTCCCTGCCGCGCTTACCAATTCTCTCAATGAGTTTGCAGGGTGGCGTAATGATGTCAACAAGCAGATTTATGAACCGGGAAAAACGTATTATAATCTGAATGTGAACGACATTGCGTTTGATGAGAGTGCAGGAACGGCAGGTTCCAAATTTGCCTATTTTGAGGGTGTGTGGAAAGGCGATCAGCTCGCCTTTGAAAAAACCGGCGGCTTGTATCTGGAATTTGAGGGCGGTTTCCGGTCACTTGAAATAGCGCTCAAAGGCGTGCATACCATTTCGGATGGTAATTGGACATTTGAGGGGAATCCCGCCATTACCATTCCTGCTGACAGTACGCCCGATAACGAAAGAGGCTACACCTTCCTTGGCTGGAACACATCCCAGTACGGCGTAGGTAAAATGTACCAGCCGGGAGAATCCGTGCCGTTTACGGATTATCCGTGGATCACATTGTATGCTACCTATCAATCCGATCAGGACTTCACCGTTACGGAAACCAGCGGTGAAGTGATGAATATTATCACTGACGCGGAACCCGTGGTGGGGCTGGTGCTGCAAAACGACGTTTCGATTGACGAAGTGAAAATGGTTGTCGGAAAAGTCGAGGAAAATCTTGAAGAAGAAGTACGGGATGCGATTTCCCAGCAGGCGGAGCTGAAAGAGATTGAGGGACAGCCCAACATTCAGATGATCGACATCAAGCTGGTGGACAGCCAGAATCACGGTGTTTCGATTGAAACCGGAAAGATCAAGATTGTGATGGCTTATCCCGATATTCCCAATGCGAAGGATTACTATTACACCATCTATCATTATAAAAACGGCGTCGCGGAAACAGTGCCCGTAGAGAAGTACGAAGACGGTCTGGTATTCTTTGCCGACAGCTTCAGCCCGTATGCGCTGGTATGGAGCGAAGAAGTGACGGATGATCCCGACACGCCTGATACCCCCGACACGCCTGATGTTCCTGACACGCCTGCGGTGGATGAGAGCAAGTTTGTCGCGCGGAGAGCAGACGGCACGCAATATACCGCCGCTCAGATTGTGATTCACGGCAATACCACAGCGCTTGACGCAGAGGCGGCGGCTTCTTATATTCAGACGGCTCGCACCGACGCGGAAAAGTCTGTTGTGTATAACATTTATATTACTGACAATGACGGAAATGCGTTGACAATGATTTCCGGTAAAACCCTCACCGTGTCGGTTCCGCTGCCCAAGGTGGACGGACAGGTGGCATATGAGCTGATTCACATTGTAGGCGGTCAGCCTAAGTCGGTCAAGATTACCAAGATTGCCGACGGCAAGGTTTGGTTTGAGGCCGACGGTTTCAGCCCGTATGTCCTGACATGGCATGAAACCAAATCGACCGATTCCCCCGCCACAGGCGATAATTTCAGCCCGGTGATCTTCATCGTGCTGCTGGTTGTCGCGGCGGCTGCGGCGGGTACCGTGTTGGTACGCAGAAACAAGAAATCCAAGATTGAGGAACAAGCCAACGCGTAAAATCCGAAATAAGCGGCAAAAAGCAAGAAACCGAAACATAACAAAAAAAAAGGGCAGAACAGTTCGCGGCAGTGCGGGCGGTTCCGCCCTTTTTGGCGTGTCTGAGCTGATGGTCAGGAAAGGTCAAAAATTAAAAAAAT
>CACWOA010000005.1 GCA_902762395.1 uncultured Ruminococcus sp. | reverse complement strand
ATTATGAAAGGTCTTTCATAAGGCAAAGCCATTCTCTTACATTTTTATTTTTTCAAAAATTTTAAAAATTTTTTTGAAAAAAGCGACTCTTTTTTGCCTGCTCATGCGTTTATATTATGAAAGGTCTTTCAGGGGAACGAGCCTGCTTACAAAGTTTTCCATATTTATCTTTTCCCCGTAACCACACCTTTGTGACAGGCTTTTCCTCCTCTATTTCCGACGCGGACTGTTTCGTTTGTCTGCCTGTGGCAATATCCGGCTTGCCGTTCTGTACAACGGCAACGGGTGATTGCCATAAAACCTTCTTACACTTTTTTACCTCTGCGGTCTTGACCGCAAAATAACAAACCGCGCCGACAAAAAGGAGATGAGAGTCACGACATTCGCGCCAGTCCCATGATGGGAACCATCGCACAAAGGAGGCTTGCCATAAAACCTATCACCTGCTATTGGCATTTTGTTTTTTTCAATCAAATCACATAAAAGATACAACAACTTAAATTATCACACAACACACATCGGACAGGAGCGTGTCCGACTACTTTTCCGACGCTCCAAAAAACGCCGCACCTTTCACTTATGCGGCGTTTTTTTATTTGCACCACAAATCAGAAAAAAAGACACGCCGCTTTCCCACCGGAAAACAGCGTGTCCGTTGCTTTTTAAAACTACTTCCATGCGGCAACCGTCAGGCTTTTCTATAAGACCACCCGGCGCGTGCGTACGAAACCCTTTGTCCCGCAGGGCGATCAGTCGAGCTTGACGATCTCCGCCTCGGGCGCGTTCTTCTTGACGCTCGCAATGCCGTTGAGACAGCCGACCTTCGCCTTGTAGCCCTCGGACGCCGCAATGATCTCGCCGTTTCTCGCCTTCAGGCGGAAGCGGTACTCGCCCGCCTTGTCGATGTACATCTCAAACTTGGGGTGCTTCTTCTTTTCAAATTCCTCTACGGTCTGGTCTTCGATTTCGCCGACGCAGCAGTTGCGCACGCTCTCGATCCCCTTCATGCACGCCGCCTCGGTGGTGTATATCTCCGATGTGGCAATGATCTCGCCGTTGCCCGCTTTCAGATTGAACTTAATGCCGGTCTTGACCTTTTTGACTTCAAATTTTCCCATAACGGTTACTTCCTTTCGATGGATTGATTTTCCCGCGTTGTGCGGGTTCTCCGCATATTCATTTTAACACTTTTCTGTTGTATTGTCAATAAAAATAATGGCGAGTGCCGCTTGTAAAATGGTGGTTTTACATAAAGCGCCGACATATAGGGATCCCAGTGCGCTTCGCTTGTCCCTATAGGGATATTTTTGGTACACACACTTCTGTTTTTCCGTTTTTTTGATTGACACGGAGATAAAAGTGGATTATCATAGGAATATATCACATCAAAGGAGTGTTTCTTCATGGGAAAAGTCACGATACAAGGCAAAGCCACACGCACCGTCCCGTATGACCGGATGAATATCACCGTCAGATTTCAGGCATGGGGTGCCACCCCTGCGGACGTACTCAGAAAGATCGAAAAACAGTGTGAGAAATTTCTGGGCATTTTACAAAGCATGGGTTATGACATCGGCAGCATACAAATGAAAAAGGCGAATCTCTCCGAGGAAAGAAGCACGCGGGACAATCCCCGCGGCATTATTTCGGTCAGCGGAGAAAAGAGTCTGTTGCTTAAGGCAACGCTTCATCCGGCCGCCGTCAACGGACTGGAACGTATCATCCGGGAAAACGAACTTGACGCCGATTATTCCGTATCCTATGACCTGTCCGACAGGGAAACCCTGCGCAGGGAACTGCTCGGTGAAGCGGTGGAGGATTCTCGGCACAAAGCCGACATTATCGCCGCTTCCGTCGGCACACAGGTGGTCGGCATGAAACAGGCAGGCAACGACGGTATCGGACACGCATACAAGAAAAACAATGACGAGTATTTTGACATCATGAGTATTTTTAATCGTAGTGAATCACTTTCCGACCGATTGTCTGCTTTGGAAACCACCGTAGAGGAAAGTATCACCATTACATGGATTACGGAATAGAGAACGGAAGACCACTGCCCCATACGCAAAAAGACAAAGCAATCCGCCGCCCGGTTTTTAACGCAACCGGACGACGGATTTATTTTTATTTTATGAAGTTTTTTCAGCCTGTCTGCTTTACCCCAGCAGTTCCTTCAAAATCGCCGTAACGGTCTGGGGGTCGGCCTTGCCGCGCAGGGCGCGCATGGACTGACCGATCAGGTATTGCAGCGCTTTCTCCTTGCCGGACTTGTACTCGTCCACGGACTTCTGGTTTGCCGCGACGACTTCTTCGATGGCCGCTTTGACCGCGCCGGTGTCGGTGACGGTCTTGAGGTTGTGTTCCTCGACGTATTTCACCGGGTCGCAGCCCTCTTCAAAGACCGCCTTGAATACCTTCTTAGCGGTGTTGCGGGTGATTTCGCTGCGCTGCACCATGCCGATGAGCGCGCCGAGATAGCCGTAATCAAACGCCATTTCCTCCGGCTCCTTGCCGCTGTCGCTCAGCATACGCATGACTTCGCCCATAATCCAGTTGGCCAGTTCCTTGGCGGGATAGCCTGCCGCGAGGTTTTCCTCAAACAGCGCCACCAGATATTTGGAGGTGGTGATCTGCGCCGCGTCGTACTCCGAAAGTCCCAGTTCGCCGACATAACGCTGGCGCTTGGCTTCGGGCAGCTCCGGCAGATTTTTGCGGGTTTCCTCGATGACTTCCTCGCTGATCTCGATGGGAATGAGGTCAGGCTCCGGGAAATATTTGTAATCCTGCGCATCCTCCTTGGAACGCATGGCGAAGGACGCGTCCTTGTTGTCGTCCCAGCGGCGGGTTTCCTGCTTCACGGTGCCGCCCTCTTCCAGCACTTCAATCTGGCGCTTGGATTCGCCGTTGATGGCGCGGGCAATCGCCTTGAAGGAGTTCATGTTCTTCATTTCGGTACGGGTGCCGAATTTGTCCGAACCCACGGGACGGACGGAGAGGTTGATGTCGGCGCGCAGGGAACCTTCCTGCATCTTGCAGTCGGAAACGCCGATGAATTGCAGGATCGCCTTGAGCTTTTCGAGGTAGCGGATGACTTCATTCGCGGAGCGGAAGTCGGGTTCGCTGACGATTTCGATCAGCGGCACGCCGCAGCGGTTGTAGTCCACCATGGTGGAATCCGTCCACGGGTCATGCACCAGCTTGCCCGCGTCCTCCTCCATGTGGATTTCATGAATGCCGATGATCTTCTTGCCGCCGCCCTCGGCTTCGATCTCCACGCCGCCGTTGCGGCAGATGGGCAGATAAAGCTGGCTGATCTGATACGCCTTGGGCAGGTCGGGATAGAAGTAGTTTTTGCGGTCGAATTTATTGTAGCGGGTAATCTCGCAGTTCAGCGCCAGACCCGCGCGGGTCGCGTAGTTGACCACCTGACGGTTGAGCGAGGGCAGCACGCCGGGCATACCCGTGCAGACCGGGCAGCAGTGGGTGTTGGGCGCACCGCCGAATTCGGTGGTGCAGGAGCAGAAGATTTTGGTCTTGGTGGCAAGCTCCACATGCACTTCCAGACCCATGACGATTTCCCATGATGTTGTTTTAGCCATTGTGATTCCGCTCCTTTCTTATCTGTTTTCCAGTTCCGTGGGCGTGCGCTTGTGCCAGTCGGTGACCTGCTGGTAGGCGTGTGCCGCGCCGAGAATCTTGGTTTCATCGAAGTAGTTGCCGATCAGGTGCATACCGACGGGCATGCCCTTGCCGTCAAAGCATGTCTCCGAGGTACATTTTCAGCGGGTCGGAGAGATTCTCGCCGATTTTCAGCGCGGTGGTCGGCGCAACCGGACCCAGAATGAGGTCGTATTTCTCAAACGCCTTGTCAAACGCGCCCTTGATGAGCGCCTTCGCCTGCAATGCCTTGCGGTAATACGCGTCGTAATAGCCGGAGGACAGCACGAAGCAGCCCAGCATGATGCGGCGCTTGACTTCCATGCCGAAGCCCTCGCTGCGGCTCTTGGTGTAGAGGTCGAGCAGGTCTTCAAAATCGTCGGCGCGGTAGCCGTATTTGATGCCGTCGTAGCGACTGAGGTTGCTGCTGGCTTCGGCAGAGGCGATGATGTAATAGGCGGGGATGGCGTATTTGACGATGGGCATATCGAATTTTTCCACCGTCGCGCCCATGCTTTCGAGCTGCTTGGCGGCGGCTTCGATGGAGGCGGCGACTTCCTTGTCAAGACCCTCTCCGAAGAAGTCGGTGGGAATGCCGATCTTCATGCCCTTGACGTCGGTATGCAGCACCGCGTCGAGGGCAACGCCCTTGGTGGCGACGCTGGTGTTGTCTTTCTTGTCCTGCTTCATGATCTCACCGAGCACGGCGGCGCAGTCGGCGGCATTGCGCGCGAGCGGGCCGATCTGGTCAAGCGAACTGGCGTAAGCCACCAGTCCGAAACGGGACACGGAGCCATAGGTCGGCTTGATGCCCGTCACGCCGCAGAACGACGCGGGCTGGCGGATACTTCCGCCCGTGTCGGAACCCAGTGCGTAGAAGCATTCGCCCGCGGCGACCGCCGCCGCCGAACCGCCCGAAGAACCGCCGGGAACGCAATTGACATTCCACGGATTCTTCGTCGCGCCGAAATAACTGGTTTCGGAGGTGGAACCCATGGCGAATTCGTCCATATTGAGCTTGCCGAGCGGCACCGCGCCGGCTTTCATGATTTCCTCCACGGCGGTGGCGCTGTAGGTGGGCTTGAAATTGCCCAGCATGCGGGAGCCGCAGGAGGTCTGGATGCCTTTCTGGCACATATTATCCTTAATGCCCATCGGCACGCCCGCGAGCGGAGAAGTGTACTCACCGGAAGTGATTTTCTGCTGCACTTCTTCGGCTCTCTGAAGCACGTCGTCCTGCACCGTGACGAAGCAGGAGAAGCGGCTGTTGTATTTGTCAATCTGCCCGAGCGAGAACTTCGCGGCTTCCACGGCGCTGATTTCGCCTTTTTTGATCGCCGCGCCCAGCTCAAGGGCCGTCATATCTGCAAGGTTCATTTTTATCAATCCTTTCATTGAGGCTGCGAGATAAATGAAAGCGTATGGCGTGTGAAGGAAGCGTTCCGTCCAAAAACTACACACTTCACATTTCACACTTCATGTTGTTTATTCAAACGAACGCGGCACGAGGAAGTAGTTGTCTTTCTGTGCGGGGGCGTTTTTCAGTACATCCTCGGTGGGAATGGAGGGCTGCACCTCATCGTCGCGCATGACATTGGTGAGCGGGAGCGCATGGCTCATCGGCTCGATTCCCTCGGTGTCCAGCTCGGACAGCGTGTCGATATACTGCAAAATCTCCTGCAAATCGCTCTGTGCCTTGGCACGGCTCTCCTCGGGCAGCTTGATTCTGCCCAGTGCCTCCAGATATGTTACCAATTCATCGGTGATAACCATTTTTTATCGTATCTCCTTTCTTGGGGAAAAATCCATTTCTTTATTGTAAACGGTCAGAAAAGCGCCGCTGTGATTGTCGGTGTGTTCAAAGAGCGCCCACTGCTCCTGTTCCTCGCCGTAATGCGGGGAGCCGGTGTTGGCAATGAGGCATTGCACCGTGAACCCGTTGTCCATCGTGATGATGAGGTCATGCAGCGGATTTATTTCCGCCGTCAGCACCGTACCGCCGATCATTTCGGCGCGGTATTGTTTCATATTCCACCATTCGTCGTTGTTCGTGCTGACCTCTCCATCCCACGATTGATAGTCGCAGGTGGTAAGAAGAATGTCGCTGCCGCGAACCACCCTGGTGCAGCCCATCGCGTGCAGCACCAGATCATCGCTGAAACCGAAATCGAGGATATCGGCCTCGCAGCAGAAAGATTCCAGCTTCTTTCCGACAAGCGTGCGGATGAATGCGGTGATGTCCGGTTCTGTCATTTTACATCAATCCATTCCAGCGCGAAGCGCTCCGACATTATTCTCTATTCTTTATTCACTATTCTTTTAGCGAGCTTGCGAGCGTCAAGGTACGAGGCGCAGCATATCGCGGGGGAACATGGAGGAATAGCGGATGTTGTCGTCGTTGAAGAGACGCATGGTCAGACGCTCCAGACCGATGCCGAGACCGCCGTGCGGGGGAATACCGTGCTTGTGAATGTTGAGGTAGGTCGCGAAATCGTCGGGGTTCATCTTTTTCCTGATGATCTTGGCGACCTGTTCGTCATAGTCATGGATTCTCTGACCGCCGGTGGTGACTTCCAGTCCGCGGAAGAGAAGGTCGAAGCTCAGGGTGTAGTTGGGGTCTTCGGGATCGTCCATCGCGTAGAAGGGACGCTTCTTGGCGGGGTAATGGGTGACAAAGACGAAATCGGAGTTGTATTTCTCCTTGAAATACTTGCCGATAAGCTGTTCCTCGTCGGGATCGAGGTCATAGGGATCCTTGATCTCTCTGCCATACTCGGCGGCAATGAGTTCCTTGGCGTCCTTGAAGCGGACGTTGGGGATGCTTTCGATCACCGGGATATCCAGCTTCATGAGGGCAATCTCGCGGGGGTATTTCTCACGGATTCTGTCCATGACAAGCTTAAGCATACCGGTTTCAACCGCCATGATGTCATAAAAGCTGTCGATGTAGCCCATCTCGAAGTCCATGCTGATATATTCGTTGAGGTGGCGGGCGGTGTTGTGCTTTTCGGCGCGGAACACGGGGGCGACTTCATAAACGCGCTCATAAACGCCCACCATTGCCTGCTTGTAGAACTGCGGACTTTGCGCGAGAACCGCCTTTTTGCCGAAATATTCCATCTTGAAGACATTCGCGCCGCCCTCGGCTGCCTTGGCGTTGATCTTAGGGGTGTGAATCTCCACAAAGCCCTGTCCGTCGAGGTAGTCGCGGAAGCCGCGCACGATCTCCGACTGAATGCGGAAACGGGTGCGGTAGTTGCCGTTGCGCAGGGTGATGTTGCGCAGCGGAATCTCATTTTCCAGCGCGGCGGTGATCTTGTGCTTGTTGATGCTGATGGGCATGGGCGCGGCGGGCTTGGAAAGCACCTTGCCGCTGCTCACGACGATTTCATAGCCGCCGGGCGCGCGCTTTTCCTCGCGGACGGTGCCTGTCACTTCCACGCAGGCCTCCTCCACCAGGCTTTCGCCGCCGAAGTCACAGCCGCTCTGCACGGTGCACTGGCACATACCGTCGGGCAGACGCAGCACCACAAAGGAAAATTCGCCCATGTCGCGGATGATGTGAATGCCGCCGTGAATGGTGATTTCCTTGCCGTTGGCGGCGGCAACGTCCTTCACGCTGAGCGGCTTCTTTACGTCTTGGGGATTGGTAAATTCCATAATCAACAGTCTCCTTATAAACTCTTTAACGGATATTATAGCATGATGCAGCGTATTCCGTCAAGGTTTTTCCGGGATATTCTTTGCCAAAATCGGCTGAAAAAATCGGTTTGTTTGGGCAGTCGTTGAAAAATTCATGAATTTTTTGTTGAATCTATAATAATTCTTTTGCAATTGATTGACATTAGCGAATCCGGCGGTGTAAAATGAGAATATGCCAATCGGATTTTGCAGGGAGGTGTGTGTGATGAGCGACGAGATCAAAGAGAAACAGAAACCCGAAGAGAAACCCGAAACGAAAGAAAGTCACGATGCCGAAGAAAAGCGGGCGAACAAGGAAAAGCGGGAGGTCTATGCTTTTTGCACGCCGAGGGGCATCTCTCTCGCCGCCGGAGACGTCAGGCTGGAACTGCTGCCGGAGATATCGGCATTGACCGACGAAATCAGGCGGGACGCAAAGACACAGCCCGCCGTCATCCACTGCCGACAGCCCTCTCCCCCCGCCGCGAAACCAAAGCAAACGCCCCCAAAAACGGTTTCCCTCCCCCAAAACCCCCATGGAGCAAGAAAGAGCGCACGGAAGCGCCGCCGCGGCAAGAAAATCGCGGCAGCGGTCGTTCTGACCGTCTTCGCGGGGCTGCTCGGCTTTGCCGCGTGGCACGCCGCCGCCATGATGAATATATTTGGCTCGGTCAATTATGTGGACAGCCATCCGGATTTTGAAAAGACCGAGCTGCTGGTCAGCCAGTCCGCCATGCAGCAGATGCAGCTCCACGTCTCCCACACCGACGAAACCAAAAACATCCTTCTCATCGGCTGCGACGTCGATGAATACGGTATCTCCCGCTCCGACAGCATGATTATTCTGTCGCTTGACCACACCCACCGGAAGATCAAAATGACCTCGCTCATGCGCGATATGCGGCTGCAAATTCCCGGCAAAGGGCAGCACAAGCTCAACGCGGCGTTTACCTACGGCGGCGGCGATCTGCTGCTCACTGCCATTTACGCCAATTTCGGCATCAAAATCGACAAATATGTATGCGTGGATTACGCGGCATTCGCGGCGGCAGTGGATTACATCGGCGGCGTGGACGTCGAGATCGAGGAGATGGAACTGGAGCAGTTCAACAAATACGTCCGGGGCAAAAACAACAAGCTGACCCAGGCAGGCACCTATGCCTTCAACGGACAGCAGGCGCTCTCCTACTGCCGCATCCGCAAGGTCGGCTCCGACACGGCACGAACCGCCCGGCAGCGCAAAGTTCTGACCAGGATCATGGACAAATGCCGCGGTATGTCGCTGGTAAGCGCGGAGAATATGCTGCGCATCATCGCCCCTTCCCTCACCACCAATCTCACACGCGCCGAGATTATTCAATTGATAGCGGAAGGACTCGACTGCAAGGAGTATGACACCCTCGGCGCAAGAATTCCCGTTGACGGCACATGGGACGATATCATCATCAACAAAACCTGGTATGTCAAGGTCGATCTCAACCGCAACGCCCGCTATCTCAATGAATTTATTTACGGCAGCGACGACATCGCCCTTTCCATCGCATCCCGCGTCTCCGAAAGCGACAGCCGGAACGAAGCCCGCGACAAAGCCAGCTACGAAAAGAAAAAAGCAAAAGCCGCCCCTTGATCTGAGAGGGAACCGCCAGACACCTGACACGCAGCGGATTTTGACTGCCCATTAACTCAAAAAAAGCCGGAGAAACTTCTCACTGAGAGCGTTCTCCGGCTTTTTGATTTGAAAGGAAACCACTATCCACAACTTAAGCACTCCCCCAGTCGGCTACGCCGACAGCCCCCTCAAAGAGGGAGCCATTATTCGCCTCCCTCTCTGAGGGAGGTGGCACGTTAGTGCCGGAGGGAGTTCTACCATAAATCTTAAGTTGTGGATAGTGGAAAGGAAACTGATAACTGACGCTTATTCGGCTGCGTCCGCAGTGAAATCATAGGTTTCGATAACGCTGGTATTGCCGTCCGCGCCTTCATAAACGACCACAACGGCGTAATGGGATTCGGCATTTTCGGTCACAGGCGTGATTTCACAAAGCATACAGTAATTCATGCCTGCCACAACCTGCGTGCCAAGCAGCACGACAGGGGCATAGGCTGCGCCGACAACGGCTTCACTCGATGCCTTAAGCGCATTGACGGCTTCTGTGGTCAGTTCGGGGGTTTCGGGAGCAATCCAGCCGCCGTCAATCATTACGTCGGTTTCCGGTACCTTTGCCTCGGAGTTGAGAATTTCGGTGATTTCCGCTTTACCTTCGAGATCCTCATAAACGGTGACAATGGCATAGTTCGCTTCCGCATCCGGGGTGGCAGGGGTGAATTCGCACAGAATGCGGTAATTGGTGCCGGCCACCACCTGACTGCCAAGATAGGCCACAGGCGCATAAGTGCCGCCTGTCAGTTCCGCAGTGGCTTTTTCCAGAACCGCCTGCACTTCCTTGCTGACAACAGGGGAATCGGGGACAGTCCAGCCGCCGACAATCTTGTTGTCGTCCTCGGAATTTGTTTCCTTTTTTCCCTTACCGCCGCAGGAGGAAAGTACCAGAGAAATACCGACCGCCGCGACAAGAAGGAACACTACCATTTTTTTCATTTGAATCATCCTTTCTTTGCTGTTTTAGAAAAACAACCTCTACTTCATGATTATACACGCAAACGGCTCAAATAACAATAGCAATCTGAATTTTTGTTATATTTTTTATAAAAGCAGGTTTTCCCTGCTAAATTCTCATATTCCTCCTTACTTCTACCATCTAAAACGTCACACCGCTGCCGCGTTCACCGTAGGGACACGCGCGCATACACAGTCCGCAGACCGCGCCGCGTCCGATGTGACCATAGGCCTTTTTCATGTGCCGGGAGCATTTTTCCGCGTCGAAGATTTCGCTCCGCTCCATACCGCGCACATAATTCACCCCCAGCACCGCGCCGGAAGGACACGCCTCCACGCATTTGGTACAGTTGCCGCAGCGCGATTCCATCGGAACCGCGTCGGACAGAAGCGGCAAGTCCGTCAGCACGGTCGCCAGACGCACCCGGGGACCGTATTGGGGCGAGACAAAGAGGGCGCTCTTGCCAATCCAGCCCAGACCCGCCGCGACAGCCGCCGATTTATGCTGGTAGATGCCGGTGTATTTGTCACCCCGGTCATGCACGCTCTGCGAGGCGGCAATGGGATAGGCCATCGCGCCTTCCCGCCGCAGCATTTCACAGGCAATCAGCGCGCACCGGTCGAGCAGGGCATTGACGGCGCGGTAATGCTGAAAATAGGCATAGGTGGGTGCGCCGTCGATCTCCTCCACTATCGCGTTGGAAAGCCGGTACATCAGCGTGACGGCGTAGTGATACCGCGACAAATCCGGCGGCACCGTTTCATCAATCCGGCTGAATCCCACTTCGCACAAGCCCTCATACAGAAGGCGTTCTTTGAATTTTACAAAGAATTCATCTCGCACACTTGCCTCCATACAGTAAAATCTCCTCTCCTGCTGTCCTTAATCATCCACATATTTGCAATTGACAAAATCCGCCGCGCCGTCAAAGGGCGAAAAGTAAATACCCGACACAGTAGGGCGCATGACAAAATAGGTCACTTCGTAATACACGGGATAAAAGATCACATAGGTGTTCAGGTACTTCTCCGCCGCCGCCATCGCCGCCAGCACCGATTCGGTATCGCTGCGCGCCGAGGCTTTTGCCACCAGTTTGTCATAGGCGGGATGCTTTAAAAACGCGGGATTGGAGGCGTAGTCCGAGGTGAAGCGGTTGAGCGTGTTGAGGGGGTCGTCCTTGGACGGGGCAATGGGGTAAAAGGCGATCTGATAGCTGCCGAGATTCACGCGGTATTGCAGCGTCGCGAGATCGAGCGGTTCGATGTTGACATAGACATACAAATGCGTCTGCCACGAGTGCATAATGCCGTACATCAGATTCTTGATCTGCTCGTCGTCGGGACAGATCAGCGTGATGCTGGGCATACGTTTGAGATTGACCGACGACAGCGCTTTGTTCATGGAGGCGCGCGCCGTATTGGGGTCGTAGGTTTCGCGGAAGCCGCCGCCCGCCAGTTCGCGGTACAACTGCCCGTTGATGTGGGTGGAGGGCGGGATGATGTCGTTAGCCGTCTCAAATCCGTAGGGAATGAGGCTCTTGCCGTCGTCTCCGGTGCAGGCTTCATCCGTCACGCAGGACATCAGCGCGCGGCGGATGGCCGTCAGCTCCAGCGCAGGCTTTTCCACATTAAAGAGGAAGCCCCATGTGGTATCGGTGACAGTGGTGTATTTGTAATCGGTCCCCTTGAGTTTTTCAATATTTTCGGTTTCGATCACGGCGGATTCCACCGTTTCGCCGTCGAGAAGCTGGAAGTAATCGGTGTCCGCGTCGCGGATGCCGAAGTACAGGATGCGGGGACAGACCTTGTTGTAACCCGCGTAATTTTCATTGCGTATGGTTCGCACGTAGTTGTCGTGCGACCAGCCTCTTGCGGGAATAATAAAAGGACCGTTGCTGATGATGTAATCGTCGTCCAATCCGTAATGTCCGTTGGTGGAGAGGAAGAATTCCTCGTTGCAGGGCATATAGACGGCGTTCGGGGTTTGCAGGACAAACTCCGGGTAGGAATATTCCATCGACACTTTGAGGGTGTAATCGTCGATGACGGTCACGCCGAGCGATTCCCGCTTCATTTCGCCGCTGTTGACGGCGCGGGCGTTTTTGATGCAGAAAAGCGCGGAACAGGCGGCGGATTTGGTGGCGGGGTCGAGCGCACGCTGCCACGCGTAGACAAAATCCTTCGCCGTGACGGGGGTATGCGCTTCATCCGACCACACCGCGTTTTTGCGCAGGTGAAAGGTAAACTCGGTGGACTCGGCGTTGCTCGTCCATTCCTCCGCTACGCCGGGAATGATGCTGCCATTCTGGTCAAGACGGGTGAGTCCCGCAAAAATATTGCGGATGACCAGCAGCGAATTGTTATCCGACGCCATCTGCGGGTCAAGGTTCTTCGGCTCGTCGGTGAGCGAATAGCTGATCGCCTTGTCGGTGCCGTCGTCGCTGCTGCAAGAAGTGGTCAGCGGCAGCAGCAGGGTAAGGCAGAGCGCCAGGGCGACCATTCGGCACAGTCGTTTCATCAATATGTATCGTTCCTTTTCGTTATCCGGAATAGTATTCGCATACGCCAGTGATGCAGTTGAGGCGAGCTGTCACGCCGTGTTCGGCAATGTGATCCTTGAAATCCGGATCCATGCTGCCCGTCACTTCGACGAGGGGGACATCGGCGCCGAAATACAGCCGTAGACCGTCCACAGACAGATGCTCTTTAATGAAGGCTTCCTCAACGGGATTGCCTGCCGCATCCTGAATACCTTCGTCGTCATAGGTTTCCTTGACCACAGCGCACAGCCCCGGCAGTATTTCCTGCTGCCTGTCATAGACGGCGGCGAGCGCGGCGGGAATATAGGCGGCAATGGCGGCTTCATTCATGCCGTCGCCACTCTCAGCACTCAGTTCAACGGTGTAACCGGCAAAGGGCGGCAGCTTTACGCTGGCGTCCAAAAGTGACTGCTTTTTGGTATCCCAGCGATACACGATATCCCCGAAGCGTTCGTCGTGCAGGGTGGATTGGGTCACATACAGCGCCTCATAGGCGGCGCGCTCTTTCTCTTTCTTCTTTTTCTTATGCGATTCCCACACGTTCGACAGAAAGATGGCGAAAACGGTAAGCGCCACATAGATCACAAGTGCAATAAGGTGTGTATAAAGCTCCTCCAGACTGTCGAGCGCCCACGCATGCGTCAGCGGTAGGAAGATGATGCCGCCCACAAGCAGCCACAAGATATACAAAGCAAATTTCAGGATATACAAAGCATATTTGATGAAGTCTTTCATTGACCCGTCCGCTCCTTTAACAGAATCATCGCAGTTTTTCTTCTATTGTAACGCAGCAGCGCCTGTAGTTCAAGTGAAATGATATAAATTTTTCAAGAAAAAATAAATTCTCATTTAACAGAAAAAGCTCCGCGGGAGGCAGAACGGTACGGCGGATAAATTGCGCCGTACCGTTCTGCCGGATTCGCAGAACTTTCTTTCAGGATAATTCGGGATGCCGACACGCAGGGCGGTGTATTACCGCATTACTGCATGCCATGTTCCGCAAACTGCTGGCGGACGGAATTGATCTGGCTCTGATCCGCCTGCTGGGGTGAATACCAGCCCTTCGCCGCCATCTTGCTGTAGATGGTGTCCTGCATGGAGAGCGAATCGTTGAGCGCGCGGTTGAAAGTCTGGCTCACGTTGCGGTTGGACGATTCGATCGTGCCGTGCATATACAGGTCGCAGCTTCCCTTTTCCAGAAGCAACATGTTTTCCATCAAATCTCTGTCGTTCATCATGACGGTTCCTCCCTTGTGGTTTCTTACAGCAATCCGAAGAAGCTGTTGAAGATTTCGGTGTGCTTGCGGCTCATCTGCTCGATGCAGCTTTTCAGTTCCGGGTCCTGCAATCGGCCCGAAATCTCTTTGCACTGGGTCTGAAAATACTGCTCGTGTCCAAGCGCGTCCTGCACATAAAGCAATTCTTTCTCGGTCATCTGACCACCTCCGAATGTTTTCTTCCGCAAAAGACCGCCGCCTTTTCGCCGCGGCTTTTCACGGCTCGTTACTATTCTGCCACTGCCACGGAAAATTATGCATCAGACCATTATTTTTAATATATTTACACTATCATATTGCCGCCGTTTATGCTATACTGTTAGATAAGAGTTTTTTCGTGTATCATGGAAGGGGAATTCTCTTGTCCTTTAACGAAGTTTTACAGATGAGCCGCGAATGGCTGCTGTCTGCCCGTTCGGCACAGAACGGCAACATGTCCTTTGCCGTTCTCACTGACAACGGCGAAGCCTTGCGTGTCATTCTGGAAACGCCGCTGCATATGGCGGAACTGGTGGTGACGGCGGATGCGGGGTTTGCACCCTATCGGTTTGTATCGTTCTTCGTTTACAGCACAGACATTCACTCGCCCGACGAACCGCTGTTTTGCTTTTTCGACAGCGATGAAACCACCGCCGACGAACTTCTGCGCGGACTCAACGAGGGAATGCGCCTGATGACCGGGAGCTTCACGGGCTGACCGGAGTTCGCCTCAGAATCACGGAAAAACCAATTCCACACAGAAAGAATGTGCATTTTTATGAACAATGTTTTGAACTTCCTCCGCGATGTATTCCTCAGTATCTTCGGCAAATTTGTTGACCCGGACGCGCTGTGGAAATGGTTTATCGCGCTGCTGCCCCGACTGGTAGGCGCAC
Source organism: uncultured Ruminococcus sp. (assembly GCA_902762395.1). GTDB lineage: Bacteria > Bacillota > Clostridia > Oscillospirales > Acutalibacteraceae > RUG762. The sequence continues at coordinate 9,659 of CACWOA010000005.1, read as the reverse complement.
TGCTGATCTTTATGCTCGGCTGGTGGCTGTCCGGTATCATCGCGAATATTTTTACCCGCGGCATGGAACGCACCAAAGTGGACGAGGGCGTGCGCACGTTTCTGAATTCCTGCATCAAGATCGTCATCAAGATTATTGTCATCATCACCACGCTTGCCACACTCGGCATGAACGTGACCACCCTTGTGGCGGCACTCGGCACGGCCGGCGTTACCATCGCGCTGGCGTTGAAGGACAGCCTTTCCAACTTTGCCAGCGGCGTGCTGATTCTCTTTAACCGCATTTTTAAAGTAGGCGACTTCATCGAAATCAACGGACAGACCGGCACGGTGCGGCGCATCGAGCTGATGTTTACCACCCTCGCCACCGCCGACAACAAGCGCCTTGTCATCCCGAATTCCGTGATTACAAGCAATATGACCGTCAACTACACCGCCAAATCCGTGCGCCGTCTCGATCTCAGCGTCGGCGTTGCCTACGGCTCCGATATTCTGGTCGTCAAAAAGGCCATCCTCTCGGCGCTCAAAAATTGCAGCGACGTCAACTGGGACAAGGAGCCCATCGTCGGCATTTCTTCCTTTGACGACAGCGCCATCACCTTTGACATCAAGGTATGGGTCAGCACCAAGACTTTCAACGCTTCCCGCTATACCATCAACGAAAACATCCTCGCCGAACTGCGCAAGGCGGGCGTGGAGATTCCGTTCAATCAGCTTGACGTACATATGATTAACGGATAAACTTTTTTGGAATTTTCACTCATCAAAAGGGGGAAGGGTATCATGCAGAACAACCAAGACGGAACTGTACGGGAAACACGGGAAACCCAGGAAAGGCAGGAAAGACCGCCCATCCGGCAGACCCGCATCCGGCAGCAGGTGCCTGTTCAGCAGATTCCGACACAGCCAGCGGCTCCCGCGCAGCAAACGCAGCAAAGGCAGCCTATTCCCATGCAGCAAAGACAGTCCGCTCCCTCCCAGCAGCCGCTGTCACGACAACAAGCTCCTGCGCCGCCTACACAGTCGAGACAGACCTCTCCTGTGCAGCAGCCGCAGTCAAGGCAGTCCGCTCCCGTGCAACAGCCGCAGTCAAGGCAGCCCGCTCCCTCGCAGCAGCCGCAGCAAAGGCAGTCCGCTCCCTCGCAACAGCCGCAGCAAAGACAGCCCGCTCCCTCGCAACAGCCGCAGCAAAGGCAGCCCGCTCCCTCGCAGCAGCCGCAGCAAAGGCAGTCTGCTTCCGCGCAGCAGGCAAAGACAATGCAATTGGTTCCCGTGCCGCAGCAGCCGGCAGGCGCTCCCTATCGGCGCGCGCTCCCGCCTTCATCGAGCGCGGTGATTCATCATCCCGGCGGCAGCCATGCCTCCGCCGAACCCAAGCAAACTTCCCCGGAAAAGAAGAAGCGAAGATTCTATTTGCAGCCGCTGCGGGAGATCTCATGGCCGCGCCGCATTGTCATGCTCTTGTTCGGTCTTCTCTTCCTGTGGTGTGCGGCTCCCGCGTTTTTCATGATACGGGGCATCGGCGTAATGGCCTCCTCCGCCGTCATGCTGGCGATTTTTGTGGCGGCGCTGCTGTGGCACCTGATCGACGAACACCGCGGCGTGAAGATCAACATTCTCCGCACGGTGATTGCATTGGGCTTTTCCGCCTGTGTCATTGCGTTCTGCGTGGTGTCCGGCTTTATGCTGAAAGCCTCCATGACCGTGCTGCCGGAGGACTGCCCCGACTACACGATTGTCGTTCTGGGCTGCAAGGCGTCGGGAACCAATCCGAGCTGGATGCTGGAAGACCGCCTCAACAAGGCGTTCCGCGTGCTGACCGATCACCCTGACGCGATGTGCGTGGTGACGGGAGGCAAGGGCGACGACGAAGACTACACCGAAGCCTACGTCATGAAAAAATACCTTACCGACAAGGGCATATCCCCCGACCGCATTCTCATGGAAGAAGCAGCGGGCAGCACGGAGGAAAATCTTCTCTACACCAAGACGGTGATTGAACTCAACGGACTTTCCGAAAACATTGTCATTGTCACCGACCGCTTTCACGAGCTGCGGGCAAGGATGTGGGCGGAAAAATCCGGCTTCGTCAATATTTACGCCGCCTGCTGCGAAACGCGCCCGTACTTGGTTATCGGGTACTGGTTCCGCGAAATGTTCGGACTGGCGCGGCTGTATGTTTTCGGATATTAGAAAGGACTGTGTAAACAATGGGTTTTCAAATACGGGAAATGGAACTGAAAGACTTCATGGGCGTGATTTCCCTGATTAAAAACGACTTAGGCTATGACGACATTTCCTCCGATATTTATGACAGGATCATGCGCATCTTCCAAAACGAGAGCTACACCACCTTTGTGGCGGAAATCGACGGCAGCATCATCGGATTTATGGGACTCATGCGGGGGCTTGCCTTTGAGATGGACGGCGAATATGTGAGAGTGATCGCCCTTGCCGTCAGCAGCGCCTACCGCAGCCAAGGGGTCGGCACGCTGCTGGAAACACGCGCCGAGGACTATGCCGCGCAAATCGGCGCGAGCAGCATCGTCCTTACGAGCGGACTCAACCGCACCGACGCGCACCGCTTCTATCAAAGCCGCGGCTACGAAAAGAAGGGACTCAGCTTCATCAAAATGCTGGAAACCGAAGAAAAATTCTCCTACGACGACCTCTACGCGCCCATCCCGCCGAGAGAATAAAACAATGCGTAATTCGTATTGCGTAATTCGTAATGAATGCGGGCGGGCGTTTCAGAATTCCTCCGCCAATAATCAACCGTGTCAATACATCATTTTCACGCTTTCGCGCATATACATTGATGAATGAAAAATCAATGTATATGTTCGGAGGCGTGTTTTTTGCGTTGGAATTGGAATGTGCTCAAACGAAAAAAGGGGATTCTGACCGCGCTGGTCTTTCTGCTGTGCTTTGCGCTTTTTTTCAACATTGCTTCGGCTATGGCGGGGCAGCGGAGGGAAGTCAGCGGCAGGATATTAACCTGGGTGGATTTCAAGGTGACGGCACAGGCGATGGAGGACGCGCTCGCCTACGATGTGGCAAGTCATGAAACGGAACATCCTATCCACTGGATTGACCTGCTCGCCCTGCTTGGCGCGAAATACGGCGGCGAATTTAAAGACCGCTATCGCAAGGCGGACATGGACGCTTTTGCCGCGCGTCTGCAAAAAGGAGAAACCGCCGAGGATATCGTCGCGGACAACACCTATTTGAAATACTTCGACTACTACAGCGTCGCCTATGAATCGGTGCTGGGGGGATTGGTGGGCGAATATTCGCTGCAAACGGAGGAATCGGTGGGCGGTTCTCCCGTCTTTGCGCCGAAATACGGACTTAAAGCCTACTCCCCCATCGCGGAGGGATGGGCGTATTCCCACAACGCCGATTTCGGCAGCGCGCGGGAGTTCGGCTTCAAGCGCAGTCACTTGGGACACGATATGTTCGGCAGCGTCGGCACGCCCATCGTGAATGTCGAAACCTGCATGGTGGAGGTGCTGGGCTGGAACAAATACGGCGGCTGGCGGGTCGGTATGCGGAGCCTCGACGGACGGCGGTATTACTACTACGCCCATCTGCGCAGCGGACACCCCTATGCCGCAGGATTGGAAGAAGGACAGATGGTCTACGCCGGCGAAGTGATCGGGTACATGGGCATGACGGGCTATTCCGACAACGAGGATTTCAACGGTATGCAGCGACCTCACCTGCATTTCGGGGTGCAGCTCATCTTTGACGAAAGCAGCAAAAACGAAATCTGGGTGGACCCTTACGAACTCACCAAATTTCTAAGCAGGCACCGTTCCTCCGCGGTCAGCATCGGCAACGGCGATTTTAAACGAAAGTTTGCCTATTACGACAGTGTGGAATAATTTCAACATTTTTAGCAAACGGAAATAAAACCCTTTTGAATACTATAAATGAGCATGACTTAGTAGATATGCATAAATCATTGGCTTTATATAAGACTTAATAAAGCTTATAAGGACAAAACGAGAATGTTTATTTGTGCAGTTTGACCGCAGTGCTCATTTATAGTTGAATATTGTGTCGGACAGTTGATTTTTTGTAAAATTTGTGGTATACTACAGACAGTCATTCATACCATCAGAAAGGAGTGCCGGGCATCATTATGAAAAGAGTCAAACGTGTACCCGTGCGCCGGGTGGAAATGCAGCCCGTGGAAACGCACATCAAAAAGGTCGAAACCGTCGAGGCATACCCCAAAAAGACCACCAGCATCCGCACGGAGTTGAGCGACGGCTGCTACATGGTCACTTATTACTATCGGCGCGGTCCCTATGGCGAACTGCTCGCGGAGGATATTGATTCCGCCACGCATTTTGAACGCGCCATTTATGACAGGATGAACCACCTGCTCGGCAGCACGACCGGCGAACTGACCGAGAAAATCCGGTGGTGAGTTTTTTACCGTTTTCGCAGAAATTCCATACAACAAAACACGGCTGTCTGCTTTTTCTTCCAGACAGCCGTGTTTTGTTGTGCAGAATGCTTCTTTGCTTATTTGTCCGCCAGCTTGTAACGGAGACCGTTTTCCTTGGCATACTGACAGGCGGCGGAACCGCGGGTGCAGTAGAGCGTAAAATCATTGTTCCGCCGGCAACTGTCGCCGTCGTAGTAGTTGTAGCCGATCGCGCACGCCCCTATCTCCTTGACCGAAGCAGGGATCTTCATCGACGTCATACGGAAGTCATCGCAAAACGCTTCCCTGCCGATAGCCGTCAGCCCGCTGTGGAGCCGGACGGAGGTGAGATTCTGGCAATAGGTGAAGGTGTAATCCTCGATCCGGCTGACGCTGCCGGGAATTTCCATTTCGGTCAGTCCAAGGCAATTATAGAACGCATAGCTGCCTATCTCCGTCACACTATCGGGTAAGGTGATGCTTTCCAGTGCGGTGAATTCAAACGCGCCGGGCGCGATGGCGGTAACGCCTTTGGGCGGCGTGTATTTCTTAATGTCCGAGTCGGCGCGCCATACCGTCTTTCCGTCGGCGGTGTAGATGCAGCCGTCGGCGTATCGGTAGCCGGTGTTTTCAGGGTCGAGAATCAGCTTGAACGAAGCGCCGCCGAATGCCCTTTCCCCGATCTTCACGGTGTTTTTGCTGATGTGAACCGATTCCATAGAACAGCAGCCGTAAAAAGCCATGTCCCCTATCTCCCGCACGTTTTCGAGGTTGATTTCCCGCAGAGCGGAACAGTCTTCAAAGGCGCAGCTGCCGATGGTTTCGACCGATGCCGGCAGCACGACTTTTTCCAGATTCCAGTGAATCCCCCCACCTCCGAAAGCGTCGTCCGAGATGGATGTGACGGGCAGCCCGTCGATCTCGGCGGGAATGACGATTTCTTCCACACTCTCTGTACAGCCCGAAAAAACGATGGCTCCGTCCCGCTCATAGTAGGTAAATGTTTTGAGCAGCGCCGCATCGACCGCCGAAGTTTTTGGGGAAGTAAGTACACGCCCCATCAGCAGCGCACCGATGCCCAGCGCCAGAATGACGGCGGCAGCAACGACAGAAATCACAGTCCTTTTATTCATCCGCAAAGCCTCCTTCACACGCTACGGGAACAGCCATCGCCTATCCCATGACAAGCCATCCGTGTTTTATCTTACAATATATATTTTTATCTGTTATGTCCGCGCGTTTCACCATTAAAACACGACATTCTTTTTCATTTTTCGCAAAGAGGGTTTGGCTCCAAAAGAAGTCCGACAGCGGTTGACGCTGTCACAGACCATGCGCTGTGCGGCCTGCGCTGAGGACAGCCCGAAAAGCAGTTCCTCCCGACAGAAGCGGTATAACGCTTCTTTCCACGGAATCGGAACACTGCTTTCCGCCAGCGAACGGTCGAGAATCTCCAAAAAACGTTGCAAACAGCTCATTCCGTCTTCATAATCGCCTTTGAAAAAACAGAGCATGGCCGCGTCATATACTTCCCAGAAAGGGGATTCCGCCGGAATTCGCCCGACCAGCCGTTCCTTGGCATATGCCAGATCACGCAGCCTGCGATATTCGACCACTTCTTCCAGCGCGCGGCGGGTCAGTATTTCCGTTTTCTCCTCAAATACGTCGTCCTGCCCATCGTAGGGCACATAAGACAGCCCTGCCGACTCCACTCTGCCGCCAATATCAAATGTGTCGGGACCGTCCTCCATGACTCTGCCATGCCCCCACAGAAAACAAACGCCCACATTGAGAAAGCAGCCTTTTTCATAAGAGTGGGGCTGAAATTCCACCAGCGTCATGAAATAATCATTGTCGTCCAGCCAAAGACGCGACGTGCCTTTTTGAAACAGACCCTCCGGCTGCAAAATCTTTTTGGCGGTCTGCCGGATGATTTTCTGATGCGGTTCCATTGACTCATCACCTCATTGTGCGGGAATATGTACGGGTCAGTCCGCTGTGACAGCGCCTTCGGTCAGCGCGCGCAGCGCCGCCGCTCTGTCGGACGCGCCGAAAACCGCGTTGCCCGCGACCATCATATCCGCGCCAGCCCGCGCCGCACGACCGACATTTCCGGCATTCACGCCGCCGTCGATCATCACGGGAACCGTCAGACCGCGCGCCTGACATTCCGCCTTGATGACGGCGATCTTGTCGAGGCATTCGGGCATCATGGACTGACCGCCGAAGCCCGGCTCCACGGTCATCACCAGAATATGGTCGAGCGTATCGAGATAGGGAAACAGCGCCTCCGGCGAGGTCTTGGGCTTGACCGAAAGTCCCGCCTTCACGCCGCACTCATGGATTTTGTCAACGCAGGCTTTGAGATCGTCGTCGCATTCCACATGCACGGTGATCACGTCGGAACCCGCCTTGGCGAAATTTTCTATGTAAGACAGCGGATGCGTCATCATCAGATGCACGTCGAACACCATCGACGAAAGCGGACGCAGCGCCTTGACCATCGTATAACCGAAGGTGAGATTCGGCACAAAATGTCCGTCCATAATGTCGATGTGAAGCACCCTGGCTCCCGCGTTCTGGATTTCTCTGACCTCGTCGCCCATTCTGGTAAAGTCCGCTGAAAGCAGCGACGGCGCAATGATTGCCATATTTTCTCCATCCTTTGCGTTGTAGTGATGTTTTTTATTTGCATTATCATTATACATACTTCACAGGAAAAATGCAATAGCGTTTCGTTCAAAAAAATACCGCCGACCCGCTTCCCTTTTTTTGGGAACGGAATCGGCGGTATTTTAATCAGTCATTGCTTTTCCCTTACGGGCTGCGCTGCAAAGCGTGCGTCAGCAAACCGTCTGCTGCATCTCGGCTTTCTTTCTCTTGGTGAGAACCAGACCTCCGGCGAGCATGGACAGAAGCGCCATATTGCACGCAATCAGCATAGGCAGATTGCTTTCGCCTGTGCCGGGAGAGACAATGTTGCCGTTGGGATCGACCCAGATCGCATACAGCTTGACATTGCCGTTGATCTGAATCGTATCGGTGCCGTCGCCCTTGTAGCCTGTGCCGCTGCCGTTGGGCTGGGTGTTCCACTCCTTGAAGGTGCAGCCGGTTCTCTCGAGGTCCTCCTTGGACTTGACTGCGGCTGTCGAACCTGCCGCATAGCGGCTGTTATCGGTGGGAACGGTACCGGCGGTGTGTCCGTTGCCGTCATACTCCACGATAAACGCCACATCCGGCTTCCAGATCGCGTAGAGCGTCACATTGGCTGTCATGGGATCAAGCTGCTGACCTGCCTGATAGCCCTTGCCGCTGCCGTTGGCACTGGTGTTCCACTCGACGAATTCCGCGCCGTCTTTCTTGAGCGAGTCGCCCTTGGCAAGAACGGTGGGCGTATCGTTGGCAGCATACTTGTTGCTGTCCACGGGAACGGCCGTTTCCGGCGTACCGCCGTTGGCATTGTAGGTGACGGTCAGTTCCGTACCCGAAGAAATCGGTACCCATTCCGCTTTGAGGGTGACACTGCCGTAGAAGGTGGCAATCGTGCCGGGGGTCAGCGTTGTGACCGCCGCGGGAGCGCCGCTTCTGACGGTCTGCGCACTGCCGCCGGACGTCGGGTCGGGCAGTCTGTCGATTCGGATGAGGTTCTGACCCTCTACCACCGTCCATGTCCTGATGTCATAGCCGGGGAATTCAAACGGCGGATTGAGTTCGCTGTTGTGCTTGATCTTGTAGCCATTGAGCGTGTAAAGGTCGAGCTTGGTGAATTCCTGTGTCTGTACGAAGTTCGGATTATCCCAAAGCTCATCGCCTTCCTCTATGCCGCAGAAGTAGGTGACGGTGACCTTGGCTTTCCACTTGGCGTAAACGGTCAGGGTAGTACCCGTGCCGAAATCCGCCAGCGTCACTTCGGTCTTTCTGTCGGGCTTGTCATACGCCTTGTTGTCCTCATCGCTCCAGCCGTCAAAACTGTAGTTGGTCGCGTCGGGACCGCTCGCCGCCAGTGTATAGCCTGCCTCCAGCTCCGCCGCGGTCAGCGTTGTTACGCTGGACGGAATGCCGGTAATACCGGTGATCTTGTTGGTGTAGCCCTCATCGAAAGCCACCTCATAGGACGCGTGGTTGTCGTCATAAATCAGGGTATAGGTGACGGGCGCGGGGTCTTTCCACTTCGCGCGATAGGTGATGTTGTCGTTGACAGTGATCGAGCCGCTTGTGGCGTAGCCGCTCGAAGGAGTGACAAGGTCCCAGCCGTCAAAGCTCTTGTCGCCGTTGGTGAAAGGCGTTTTGCCGCCCGTAGCGGTGTTGTCCCATACGCTGTACGCCGCGCCTGCGCTCAGATTTTCGTCCTTCTGGTCGTCGCCTGTGCCGCCGCCCGCCGTGTAGGTCACGGTGTAGGTGACGGGCGCGGGAATCTTTTCCCACTGCGCCACTGCCGTGGCGATGCGGCTGTCGTTGAAGAGGGCTTCGTAAACCGTGCCGTCAAATGTTGTTTTTCCGAAATCGTCGGCGCTGTAGGTCTTTTCCACATTGGGATCGGAAGACGTATTGGTGATCTTCCATCCGGTGAAGGTGTAGCCGTCGGCTTGCGGCTTGGTCGTGCTGATGTTCACGTCGCCGTCTCTGAGTTTTGCCAGCGTGATGGTATCGTCTTTCGCGGGCAGTGCGGGAGAAGAAGCGCTCAGCGCGGAAACGATACCCTTATCGTATTGCAGGGTGTAAAGCAGCGCCGTCCATGTCGCCTGATAGGTCACATCGTCATTGACGGTGATCGTGCCGCTTGTGGCGTAACCGGTTGCGGGAGAAACAAGTTCCCATCCCGCGAAGGTGTGACCGTAATGGGTGAACGCACCGTCGCCTGTGTTGTCCCAGACCGTGTGGCTGCTGCCGTAAGAAATATTCTCATACACCTTGTTGTCCTGTGAGCCTCCGGGGACATTGGGCTGATAGGTCACGGTGTACTTGTTGTCGGTGTACGTCGCCTGGAACGTAACATCGTTATCGGGCATCGAGAATGTCCTGTCATGGATTTCGCTTGCGTCAATGCCGTCAACCAGCTTCCATTCCGTCGCCTTGGTCTTGCCCTCAATATCGGGAATCAGGGAAGCCGACGCCATTTCGACGGTGGTGTGGTAGTCGTGCGGGGTGGATTTCAGCGCGTCGGGGGTGGTAAACGGCGCGCCGTTCACATCGAGGTAAATGACACTCGGTGTGTGTGCCGT